>CAVIUT010000041.1:0-16817 GCA_963646155.1 Eggerthellaceae bacterium
TGCCTCCTGTCTATAGATATAATATCATAAGAAAAGGAATTAGTGGCAAGTGAAAATAGCCGGGGATTCATTATATTTCTTACTCTGACGTCACTGTAGACTTGGACTTTCAATTGCGCCAGAAATCACGGGAGAAGAGAGCATATACTGTGAAGAGCTCAAGTCTTCCGAGAAGCATCAATGCCGAAAAGACCCAGAGTGTCCAGTCAGGGTAGATTGAGAATGAGAACTCCGTTCCGATTCCTCCGATTCCCAGTCCTATGTTACCCAGCGTAAGGATAGTTGAGGAAAGACATGTAAGGGCATCAACTCCGGAGAGGGCGACGATGCATGCTCCGATGAAGTAGGTTATGAAATAGAGTCCGATAAAACCGCATATGGACTCGACAACACTCTCAGAGAGGGTGTCCTCTCCAATCTTGATTGTTGTCACGGCATTGGGATGGAGTCTCTTCTTTATCGAAGCTTTACCGACTTTGAAGATTGTTGCTATTCTTATTACCTTGACTCCTCCTCCGGCAGACCCTGCGCATCCTCCGATGAATGAGACAAGAAAGAGAATGAGCTGGCTGAATACCGGCCATTTGGCAACATCCTTTGTGTAGAACCCGGTTGTCGTTATATATGATATTACATGGAAGAAGCCGTCCCTTATCGACTCGGAGATGCCTTCCCCTGTTTTTATGAAGAGGTTGAGTGCTATGAAAAGCGAGCACGTCAGGACTATCGAGAAGTAGACTCTGAGCTCGCCGTCCTTCACAACCTTCTTCACCTGGCGCTTGAGGAGTTTGAAATAGAGGGCAAAGTTTGCTCCCGATAGGAACATGAACACAATACATACCCACTCAACATATGTCGAATGATACGACTGTATTGAATAGTTTGTCGGGCTGTAGCCTGCAGCACCCATAGTACCGAATGTGACAGTTACGGCGTTGAACCAATCGAGTCCTCCGAGCATCAAGAGTACAGTCTGCAACACTGAGAGGCCAAGATATATGAGCCAGAGGGCAAGGGCTGTGTGCCTGATCTTAGGCGTGAGCTTATCTTTTGTAGGCCCGACTGACTCCGCCCCGAAGAGTGCTGTTCCCTTTGCGCCGAATGCCGGAAGCACTGCGACAAAAAGCACGACTATTCCCATGCCTCCGATCCAGTTCGTCATGTTACGCCAGAAGAGTATCGACTTGGCATTGCTTTCGATATTGTCGATTGCCGTTGCTCCTGTTGTCGTGAAGCCGCTCATCGTCTCGAAGTAGCATCCTGCGAATGTCGGGTAGCTTCTACATATGTAGAGAGGAATTGCCCCGTATAGTGATATTAAAATCCAGACAAGGGTTACGAAGAGATAGCTTTCCTTCGGGCCTATCTTGAGCTCTTCCTTCTTCCGTGAAAGAGGAATGAGGATACCCAGTGATGTGACGAGCATCGATAAAAGGGTTATAAGGAAAGCTTTCTGAGCCTCCTTTTCGTTGTAAACGACGGAAAGCAGGGCAGGAAAGAGCATCAGGAAGGCTAAAAGCAGGAAGATGCAGCCGAGGAGTCTCAATACAGACTTATAGTTTATATTCATCTGAACAGTTCCGTTACTGCATCGTAGTTTTCATGTGCACAGGCGACAAGGACAGTATCGCCGACCTTAAATTCATAGGAGCCGTTGGGGACGAAGCTGTCGCTATTCGAGTTCCTTTTGACTCCCGCAATGATGCATTTACCCTTAAGGTCCACATCCATGAGCTTTTTGTCGAGCTTGGAGAAGTTTTCGCCCAGCACGAATTCATATACTTCCATTTCTCCGTTGAAGATGGAGTGGAGCGTGACGACGCTCTCTCCGCGGAGGAACTTCATGATGGCGTCGACTGTAGCCTCTGTCGTGCTGACGGTGACGTCTATATCCATATTGGCGGCAAACTGGAGGTAGTTGGGGTTGGTCTTCAAGAGGGCCATCGTCTTCTTTATCCCGATTCTCTTCGCATACGATGCCGTTATGATGTTAAGCTCATCGTTTTCCGTCACCGAAATCATCAAATCGGCCGTTCTCAGCCTCTCGTCCTCCCAGATGTTTTCATCTGTTATGGACTCGTTGATTGTGAGCAGCTGTGGAAATTCGTCGCTGAATTCCTGACAGATTTCCGCTTTCTTCTCGATGAGTGTTATTCTTCTCAATATTGTTTTATTGAGGCTTGAAAAGAGGTATCGAGTTATTCTTGTGGCGCCGACTGTGATTATCCTCTTGAGTTTTATCTTTGACTTGTCCCCGCAGAGTATGCGGTATACTTCCTCAGCATCCTCATCTCCCGCCATTAATGCTACTTCGTCCCCTTCCTGGAGTACCGTGTTACCGTTCGGGGTTATGGTTTCCCCGCTTCGTCTTATACCTATTATTATGTACTCACCCTGGAGTTCCTTCTTCATGTCGATAAGACTCTTTCCTATAAATGGACTCGAGGAGGTGAGGGGGACCCTGAAGAGGATGAAATCTGCGTCGTCGAAGGAGATAATCTCAGAAAAGAGCCTGCTCTTGATGACCGATGCCATACGCTTAGCAGCCTCTTCCTCCGGGTTTATGATATGGTCAATACCGAGTATCTTACGGTTATGACGCCCCAGGTATGAGATACTTCTGATTGCCGCGATTGTCTTTGCTTTCGGGAAGTTCGATGCTGCAATGCCGCATGCAACGAGGTTTACTTCATCGCTGTCCGTTACGGCGATGATAGCGCCGGCTTCATCCGCGCCGGCTTCCGTGAGAACGGAAATGTCGGTTGCACTTCCACATACTGCCATACAGTCAAGCTTGGAAGCCGCCATCTGGCAACGCTCTGAATTTGTGTCGACGATGACGACACTCTTTTTTTCCTGTACAAGGTGCCTTGCAAGTCGTATTCCACGTCTTCCTGCACCCAGAATAATTATTTTCATAGCCCGTACATTTTGAACTAAAGAAAAGAGAAATACAAGGTGGGGCGGAATAGGGGTGGTAGTCTTAACTGTTTCTTAGGTGAATGGCGTCGGTCTCATCCGGCAGAATCAACGAAAAAGTGGGCGTAATTCGCTGGCGCGTTTGGGGAAACATAATTTTCTCTCGAGAAAAGTTATATTTATCGTAATTCCTACTTGTCATTTATAGAGCTCGGGTGTAAAAGAAAGGGCCATGGAATTACAGTTGCTGGAAAGGGTAATATCATCATCGAGTATAGGTGAAAAGACAGGAAAACTGATTGAGGCCTACCTATCACTTGAAGAGAAGGAGAAGGCATTCGTCTCTGATTTCTCTATCCATTGTACACCCGAGTGCGGGGAGTGCTGCTGTCACTATGTACCGTACCTGACTGAGAGCGAGGCTCTTGTTGCGGCGCTTATCATCATAAGGGACGGCCGTGAAGATGAGATTCTCTCACGCCTTGAAAAGGGCGATAGACTAAGTTCCATCTGCCCCCTGTACAATCCCGATTCCCCCAACCACTGCACACTCTATGACGGCAGGAGCTTGGTATGCCGGCTCTTCGGAGACGCGGTATCTCTCGATAAGAACGGGAACCCCGTCTACAGGGAATGCAAATGGAAGAAGGAAAAGAGGAATATCACAAGCGAGGAACTCGAGAAGAAGAAGGATGATGTCCCTGTCATGAGCGCCTATGGTGAAGTGCTTGAGGGCGATGGCGAGAGCATATATACGTCCCTGCCCAAGGCGATTGATAAAATCAAGTTGATACTTTCTTATTTCGAAGATGATATGGCATAATAGCTCTATGACTATAGAAAGAATACCATGTGAGAAGGCTTCAAGCCTTTCCTATCGTTTTCCATCCCTGGATTCGATTATCCTTATCGATGGAGATGAAGGGGAATACTACCTTATAAGTGAAGACGGACTATTCTCAGTAACATTCAACATAGCCGTTGTATGGGACGGGGAGATTGAATACATCACAGACGAAAGTCTCAGAGGGGCGATGAAAGCTTATCTTGAGTCAAAATGACACTCTTTGCCTCTCTTTTTCCCGCGCTGGGTCAAATTGGCCGGAAAATCGGCTTTTCTCACTCCTGTGTGTCAAAAAGACTCAAACTAAGGATAGCACGTGCATTGGCATAAAAACAGATAAGTCTTTCTATTATAACAAATAACTTAAAATTGGCACGCATATTTCAATAATCTAAGTGTAGCAGAAAAAGCTACAAAGGAGATTAAAAATGAAATATTATATTAATAGAACAAACCCGACATTGAGTGGAATTGATTCCCTCTTCTCTGACATTTTCGGAGACAATTACTATTCAGCAAAGGTTCCTGCAGTTGATGTATATGAGACACCTGAAGCTTACCACATTGAGGCTGAAGTTGCAGGATATGATGAAAAGGCTATTTCCGTAGGTGTTGAGAAGCACGTCTTGACAATCGCTTCTACTTCGGATCTCAAGAAGGCAAACGAGGAAGAGAGAAAAGAGGAGAAGAAGGAAGAGAGAAATTATCTCTTCAGAGAAATCTCGCGCCCGACATTCTCACGTTCATTCACACTTCCTGAAGATGTAGATGAGGAGAACATCAAGGCTGAGACCAAAGACGGTATCCTCAAGATTACACTTCCCAAGACACAACAGTCCCAGAGAGGTAGAATCGAGGTAAAAATCAACTAATTAGGATTGAAGAATCCTCAACATAGCACCTTATCCCCATTGCTCATGCAGTGGGGTTTTCTGTTGTTATGATCTCGTCGAGTCTTTCGTCCCATTCGTCCACTTCAAGCTTCTCGACAAAGCTTGATGGGTAGGCGAGTCCTATCGAGTAGAGCCTTTTTCTGTTTTCCCGGATATATCTGTCATAGTAGCCTCCGCCACGACCAAGACGAAAATTAGAGCTGTCGTAGGCGAGGAGCGGCACGAGGATTACGGCTTTTGTGTATTTCTCTTCTTCCTTTGAAGAGGAAAGCATGACGCCGAGAGGACTCATCTGAGGTTTTCCACGCGAGAACTTCATCCTGCAGTCTTCTATAAATGGAAGTAGCACTCTCTCGTCCTCAAAAATGGGCAGTATGTTGACTTCGCTTTTGAGAGGGTAGAAGGCGAGGACTGTATCTGCTTCTTTGAATTCTTTGTTCTCCATCAATTTTCCCACAATTACTTTCGATGCCTCTTCTTTCCCTTCCCATCTAAGGAGACGGGAAATCATAATCTTTCTCAACTCAGCTTTTTCCATAGCATAAAACCTATAAAGAGAGTAATTGAAAGAATAAGTGAGACCCAGTCTTTTGCTTTCAATGGATAAACCGTCCGTCCTTCCTTTGTGGAGAATGAGCGCGAATAGAGGGCATCCTGGAATGTAAGGACTTTATCGAAAAGGAGTGTGATGAGTGACACCGTGTAGGACGTGAGGTTTTTTACAGGGTGCGAAAAGAAAGTCCCGCCGCGGCTTCTTCTTGCTTCGAGCATTTCGGTGCCGCACTCGAAGACTATGGGGAATATTGAGAGGCTCATCATGATGCATGATGATACCCTCCAGCCGTAGGATGAGAGAAAAAGCGAGAGTATTTTTCCCAGCGTTGATGAAAGCGACATAAGATCCGAGTTGAGGACAAATGCAGCATATAGCGTAACGAGCGCCGTAAAGAGAGATGCTTCACCTATGACAGTCAGGGGGTCTCTTTTCTCAATAAAGCCGAATGCGAGTATGAGAATGACAGTGAAGAGTATAACTCTGAGTTTCCATAAAAGGCGGAGGGTATTTATGCCGAAGAAAAAGGGAATAATCAATGCGACTGCAAGAAATATTATTTTCTCCCTCTCAGTGAAGAAAGATGACGCAATAGACAATAAGATAAGCGAAGTGAAAAGGGCTATGGGGTTTATCTTTCTATCCATTCTATGTCCTCAAAATCGACGTCGGGTAGGTATATGTTGTTTTCCCTGAGTGCTTTGGTCATATCCCGGCTCTTTCCCTCGCCTGCGATTTTTCCGTCCCTGATGATTATTGTGTTGTCAGTGAGGGCGAGGAACTTCTCGGCTTCATGAGAGACAATGAGAATTGTCACTCCCTTTTCCTTGAGCTTTACAAGGCTCTCGAGCACCATCTTCACAGACGGATAGTCGAGATTGGCTAAGGGCTCATCGAGAAGGAGAACAGGACTATCCATCGCAAGGACACCAGCTATCGAGAGTCTTCTCTTCTCTCCGCCGCTGAGGACTCTCGGGTCCTTGTTTCTTATCTTCTCAAGCGAGAAAAGCGAGAGCATCTCATCTGTCTTTTCTCTTATTTCTCTGACACTTCTCTTCTGGTTTTCCAATCCGAAGGCTATATCTTTCTCGACTGTGGAACCGACAATCTGAAGGGAGGTGTCCTGAAAGACGAGGCCGAAGAACTTCATCCTATCCTTTTCTTTCTTCAGTTCAATGCCGTCTCCAGTAATTGAACCAGAGGACGGTCTCTCAAGGCCCTTGATGCACTTAAGTAAAAGTGATTTGCCGCTGCCGTTGGGGCCTGCAATGAGGGTGAGGGTACCTTTCTCTACGCTGAATGTGATGTTGTCGAGGAGGAGAGTGTTATCTATTGTTTTCGATAGTCCCTTTATTGAGAGATAAGCCATATGGTAAGTTTATAAAAAACAGTATTATCTAACAACTCTTAAAGAGGTGTACGAATAATGTTTTTCTGCTATTATTTACAGTGAGTTAAAAGATGCGTAGAGAAAAGTACATTGAAGACTATGAAGACTTTGAGCCCGAGCAGAGGTCCTGGCCGCTTTTCATGCTCTCATTCCTCGTCCCGCTTGTGCCGTTTGTCATGAATATACTATTCGGGAGCGACGGTTTTACTCCGTTTCTTTTGGCCGACTATATTATTGCTGTCCTTCCTCTTTTCTCCGCGTCTCTCTGTGTAAAGGACGGCGAGAAAGTGTGGATGATGCTGGTGTCGGGTATACTCTATTTCGTCATCGTCCTCATTAAGTGGGCGGTTTTGAAGAGTAGTGGCGGCGCACTCTACCCCTTATCCATTCCTTTTGCCCTTGCCCTTTCTCCCTTTCTTCTTTCAATCAATGCACTGGCCTTCTTCAATAAAAGACGGAGAAGTAATTGGCTGGGCTGGGCTTTTTCAGCATTTTCAGTATCTGCCGTTTTAGTATATTTCACATATACTTCTCTTGTGTCGTTTACACTCTACATTTTATTATATCCTTCGCTCTGTCTCCTTCTCTCGCTTTTACTCTTCTTTGTTACGCGACGCACTGAATCCACCCCTTGGTATATTACAACGGTGCTTGTTCTCTTACTTGGGGCATCTCTTACTCTTTATCCGGGATTAATCGAGACATTGAGTACAGGAACGACGAATGAGAAGGTCAATGGGCTTGTTAAGTTCTTCCTATATGGCTTTCCTTTCTGGTATACACTTTCGTTTTTGTTTGTTTTCTCCTCTCTTGCCGGAAAGAGCAGTTACAGAAAGGTTGAAGTGAAAGAGGAAAAACAAGAGGAAGACGTGGAGGAAGTTGTTGTTCCCCATCCGCAAGAGAGAGTAGATGGCATCATAAGGCGCGGCTATACCGCCCCTCCCGAGTATTCACGTTTCGACACCTCTTCTCCTGTCAGAAGGGAAGAAAGAGTTGAGGAAAGCCCGAAGAGCAGGGTATTGGATGAGAGAAGTGAGAATACAGCGCGGGGCGATGATTACCAGGGGCCCAAAGATGATAAGTGGTACAACTTTATAGAGGGTGGTGTCAAAAACTCGGAGCGCGAGAGAAATAATATTGAGGACGACTCACGCTCATCCAGGAAATACCCGGAGCGGCGTGACGACAGGTACTACGACGACCGCGAGAGGCGTTACCGTGACGACAGGTATTATGATGACCGCGAGAGGCGTTACCGTGACGACAGGTACTACGACGACCGCGAGAGGCGTTACCGTGACGATAGGTATTACGATGACCGCGAGAGGCGTTACCGTGACGACAGGTATTACGACGATAGAGACAGGCGTTACTACGACGACGATTATTCGCGGTACGATGACAGTGACAGAAGGCGTAGATAATTTTTGAAAAATGGTTGACAAGAAATTATAAAATCTTTATCTTTCTTCTGGTAATGCCGTTTTAGCTCAGTTGGTAGAGCAAAGGACTGAAAATCCTTGTGTCCCTGGTTCAATTCCTGGAGACGGCAGCATGGCTTCTCACTCTGAGGGGCCTTTTTTCTTTTGCAGGGTGTGTTATGTCGAATTTGCGGGCGGAAAAAGTCAGACGATGGAGAAAGAATTACAGAGAGGCCCGGGAGCTTCTTTATTCGGCTTTCCCTCCTGATGAGTTGATTCCTCTCCCCCTCTTGATGCTCTTCACAGTTATAAAGAAAGCATCCTTTCTTGCCTTTTATGACGAAGACAAATTTGTGGGTTTTACATATGTAGTCCGTTTCAAGGGTGAGTGCTACGTCTTCTACCTTGCCACAGAGAGCAGCCTCAGGGGATGCGGGTACGGCTCGAGGATCCTCGAGTGGATAAAGGAGAACAACAAAGGAATGAGCATTATCCTGGATGTGGAAGCGCCGGCGGAAGGTGCTCCAAATGCTTCCGAGCGCCTTAAAAGGATAGAGTTCTACCGTAAAAACGGTATTCTGGACACCGGCTACACTCTCATGGACAACGGCATAAAGTATATGGTGCTCTCCTCATCCCCATCCTGTTTCAATTCCGATAATATGGTGAAGTGCTGGAGGCGTTATGCCTTCGGACTTTTCAACGAACGCCCGAGGAAGGAATGCATTTAAATGCTCGATATGTCGTCAGGCGAGAGGACTATATCGGGATTTGTCTTGTACTTTATCCTTTTGTTCTCTTTCTCTTCCAGGAGGTAGCCTTTCTCCACCAGAGGGCTGAGAATCTTCTCTCTGAAATAGCTTGAATCGCTTATTCCGATGTAAGAGGCGATTTCTTTCGGCTTCTGTGCACCATAGTTACAGTATGAGAGTATTTTCCTGTCATAATCCGATACTCTCTCCAGCGAGATGAAATCGATGATGGGTAATAGTCCTGTGTCGACTCCGTCTGCGTAGGTCAAGTCCGGCAGGACAAGAGTAAAGTGCGAAGATGTGGAGTAGATGAAAGGTTTGTGTGGAGCATCAACATCGGCATATGACTCGATTATCTTGTCAAATCCCGTTCCTCTTGCTTCCATCATGTTGCACTTTACAAGGATATCTGTAATTAATGGATTTCTTCTTGTCGAGATATATTGAGAAAGATTATACGTCTTTTCAATCGGCTCGCCCTGATAGAAATTTCCCGGACTTGAGATTTCAAGCCTGTCGCGGAACATGTCGACTTGAATCCGGGTTCCTGGAAGAAAGTAATTACGGTGTGCAACAGCATTAACAACTCCTTCGAAGAGGGCCCTCGACGGGTAGGCATCAAGATTCTCCCTTCCTCGAGCTTTCTTTATATATGTGTGGGTCATTCTCTGGTCGACAAAGGTAAGAACAAACTCGATTGTGTCGATGATATTGCCCTGAAATTTCTTTGCTGTTGCCAGCCTGTCGGAGCCCTTTGTTATGCCGGAGAAAACCGAGCATTGTACGGCTGTTTTATCTCCGTCGTACGTATCCATGAAGAGGAGCGCGCCGTTTTTGAGCATGTTTCTGTTGTTGAAGAAATGAACAGCCTTCAACTCTTTGTCTGAAAGTTCTTTTCCTTCATTATGCTCGCTGTAGTAATTTAGAAGTTCTGAAAAAGAAGCACGGTTGTATTCTATTCCGGTATCTGTCGTGTCAAACTGAGAATCTCTATGGGCGACAAACATCTTTGTCATCTCCTCATAGTCGGCCTCATTTGTATATCCTTCACGACGCATGAAAATTCCGTAAAGTCCCTTGAATTTTACAATGACGGGCTTTACTTCAGATTCATTGACCTCAACCTTGATGATGTAAAGTTCATTTTCCCTGATTTTGTACGGAATGAACTCGATAGTGATGGGAGGGTACGGGTAGACATATTGATTTATCTGATTTGTGAGGAAGATGCGTTCATTGTCCGCTTCCTTCTTGTCGAATCCTATCAATTTGTTTGTTTCATCTTCAACGCCGATGAACATCGTACCGCCTTCTGCATTTGCAAATCCGGCAATTGTCTTTAACCACCCTAATATATCGGTGCGGTTAAGGCGGGCTTTCGTTTCCATCTTGAATGACTCATGCTTATCTGTGCTGACGATATCTTCGAGGTACATATATACTCCTTATTGAAGTACTTCAAGAGCCACTTCAAATCAACTTCAAAAAAGTTGTGAAGTACTTCAGAAATCGTTTGACTGACTTCTGCCGTCGGGGCTTAGAATTCCCTCAGGAGTTCGTTGTGGCCCCATAGGTGTGCGTGGTCGTTCAAGGTCTCAAGGTAGTAAAGATTCCTGTTCTCGTCGTAGAGAATTTTTGTAATACTTGTGTTCTCGAGGTGCTTGGAAAATATAAGCCTCTTCGACATTGGAAGAGATAACAGCCCCAGAAGTGTTGCTCTTATCATACCGCCGTGGCAGACGATTAGAATGCGGCTCTGTGGACTTTTCTCGATTTCTCTGAATACCGGCTCTGCTCTTTTCCATACATCCCTGCTGTTCTCTCCTCCGGGGAAGGGTAGGTCGCTTTCCCTTTTCTCAAGTTTCTCGAAGAATGCTTTGTACCCGCCTTCCTTTGCCGATAGCGGGAGGGATGTGAGTTCCCCATAGTCGATTTCTCCCAGCTCCTTCCGTCTTTCGATAGCGAGATGCCAGTTCTCGTTTATTATATCTGCAGTCTCCACGGCTCTTTTTAGTGTGCTAGAGTAAATCTTGTCGTATTTCTTATCTTTTAGGCGTTCTTTCAAAAGAAGGGCCTGTTTTATTCCCCTCTCCGAGAGGGGAACGTCCTCGTTGAATGCCGTAATGTCCTGCCGGCCGTGTCTTATAAGGTATATCTCTTTCATAGCTTGAAGTTGAATGTCGCGCTCTCGGCAGCTTTTGATGCTGTGTGCATTCCCTCCTTTGCTGCTTCCTTAAGGCTCTTTCCCAGAAGGAGGTAGTGTGTCACAGCTGCTGTGAGGGTGTCACCACAACCGATTGTATTGACTGCCTTGATTTTCTCGCTTTCTATTTCTCCTTCCTCCACTCCGTCGTAATAGAGCGAAGAGAATTTTCCACGGCTTATGAGAGTCATCACTCCGTAATCTCTATATAGCTCCTTCATGAGAGTGAAGGCCTTCTTCTTTATCTTTTCGTTGTGCCCGCTTTCCTCTATTACGCCCAAGCCGAAAGTCCCGGCGAACTCGGAGAGGTTGATCTTAATAAGGTAGGGCCTGTACTTGAGAGACGAGAGCAGATCGTTTTTCCTGATGTCGAGTACAGCCTTTATTCCCTTCTTTCCGCTTTCTTCGACTATTCCGGGTATGAGATTCTCATCATACCCGGGAGCCCTGCTTCCGGATATTATGACTGCCTTATGTTTTTCTTCTTCCTCAAGAAAAAGATTGTAGATGAGAGCGGATGTTTCTTCTCCGACCCTCTCCGATTCTTCGACAAGTTCTGTCGATGTTCCTTTCTCCATGTTAATCAGGGTTGTGCATGTCCTTATTTCAGATCCGCTCTCAACCCATTTGAGAGAGATGTTCTCTTTTTCGGCTAAAGAGAGGAATTTCTCCCTTTCTTTTCCTCCGAGGTGGGTTATGTTTGTGTTTCTCCGCCCTAGGATATTAAGTGCGCGGGATGTGTTTATTCCTTTTCCGGAAGCAAAGATATATTTCTCCTCTGCTCTATTCACTTCTCCCTCCTTCAGGGACGGGAAGATATAGACGCGCTCGAATGCGGGATTGAGGCCGATTGTAAGTACACTTTCCACTACAGCGCCGCCCTGTATATTCTTTCCATGTCGTCTCGGGAGAGCTTTTTGATGTCCCCGATGGTACGCGAGGAGTAGAAAGAGCATTTATCGGAGAGTTCGTTTATCTCCCTTTCAAAAGGCTTTATTCCTAAATCCCTGAGCTTCGTCGGCATTCCGAGTTCTTTATAAAACTCTTCAAAGCTCTCGATTGTCTTCTCGCCGTCCTTATAGATATCGCCACTGGGGGGTATATCGAAAATTGCATAGCCGAGGGAAGCAAAGCGCTCGGGAGAAGAGGAAAGCGTGTAGCGCGCCCAGCTCGGCCATATTATTGCTAGTCCTGCACCGTGTGCTATGTCGTACATTCCCGAGAGTTCATGTTCAAGCTGGTGTGTCGCCCAGTCACCTTTCGATGAGTTACCCATGGCAAGGAGTCCGTTGTGTGAGAGAGATGAGGCCCACATCAAAACTTCACGTGCCTCGTAATCCTTTCCATCCTTCATTGCCCTGAGGCCGTACTCTTTCACTGTCTTTATCAGAGACAGAGCAAGATTGTCTGTAAGGGGATTTGAAAAGTCCTTCACAAAGTACCTTTCCATGGTGTGCATCTGTATATCTACAATGCTGCATGCTGTCTCATAGCGTGGAAGCGAATATGTCAGCTCTGGGTCGAGAAGTGCAAACTTCAGGCGGCAACAATCGCTGTTGCATCCCCTTTTGAGATATGAGTCTTCATTGTTTGTTATTACACAGCTGTCACTCATCTCCGACCCGGCTGCAGCAAGCGTGAGGATACATCCGACAGGAAGGGATGATGTCGGTGCTGCCTTCTTTGAGAAGAAGTCCCATACATCGCCGTTGTATCTAGCTCCGTATGCTATTGCCTTCGAGCTGTCGATGACGGATCCTCCTCCAATTGCGAGGATGAAGTCTATATTCTTTTTTTGTACTATCTCTATTCCTTTTCTCACAAGGGAGAGCCTCGGGTTGGGCTGTACGCCTTCAAGGAGTGTATATCTTATTCCTGCCTTATCGAGTAGGGACATGACCAAGTCTAGTAGTCCGTTCCTCTCAATCCGCCTTGAACCGTAGTGGATGAGAATGTTCTTCGCCCCTTCTCTTAAAAGCTCTTCTCCCACCTTTTCCTCAGCCTTCTTTCCCAGCGTTACTCTTGTCGGTGTGTAATATACAGTCATAAATTCCTCCACCTCAATTATAAATGATGGGAATCTCTTCATAAAGTAGTTGAAAGCTCTTACTTCGTTTATTTAAACTTTAGGAATGGAAAAGGTTGTAGTTGTTGGCCGTGGATGCGTCGGAGCAACGGTTCTGAATAATATAAGTATGGGAGGGGACGTCTATTCCCTTGTCGACGAGAAAAGGTTTTCCGGACTTGATGATATACTCTTCAATTCGGTGCCTTTGAATATAAAGACAATAACTCCCTCGACTCCCTTCCCGGCAGATATCATAATAAACGCCGTCAAGAATTTCAGCCTTACATCCACTATCCCGCTTATGACTCCTTTTGTCGGGGAAAAGACGTTGATTCTCCCACTGCAGAACGGAATTGAAAGCGAGGAAGTTCTTGCCTCGGCTTTCGGAAAGGAAAAAGTCATAAGGAGCTTTATTCAGAAATTAAGCACCCATCGTGACGGAAATTCAATAACATCCTTCTCCCCCGGGGAGATAGTATTCGGGGAGGATGATAAAACTATTTCTCCGAGGATAAAGCGCATTGCTGCTTTCTTCGATAAAACAAAAGAGATATACAGAGTGTCGGATGACATCAAGCACGACCAATGGGTGAAGTTTATGACAAATACATGCTTCAACACGCTTACCGCATTGATGGAATATGACTATGGTACGGCACTCTCCTCTCCCAGTTTCATACGTGCTGTAAGGGTTGCTGCAAAGGAAGTGCAGATGGTGGCGAAAGAAGAGGGCGTTATCCTCACGCAGGACGATATCGAGGGTATGATTTCCCTCTCCCTTTCTCTTCCTCCGCGCGGGTACAGCAGTATGTGCGACGATGTAATGTCGCGCAGGGAGACGGAGAACAGATGGTTCTGCGGCTCGGTATCGAAAATGGCGAAGAAGAGGGAGATTAAAACCCCGTGCTGTGACCTTTTGTATATACTTCTGGAGGCGAAAAGTGGACGATAAATACCTCAAGGAGAAGGCATCTGCTTATACGGCACTCTCTCTATTCTACTCGGATGACAAAAAAGCATGGGATACCCTTTCTTCTTTGAATGCCGACTACTCGTTCTCCTTTCCGTCATACACAAGGGAATTTACATCAAGCTTTGATGAGGAAGCACGCTTCAATTCCATTTGGCGTGATGTGCGTTCGTCCTTTGAGTCATGCCGTATTAAGTACTCTGTGCTTCCATATGAAGATGAGGAGAACAGCATACACTTTCTCTACCTTGCAGGAGATGAGACCCTGATAGAAGGAAAGAAACTTGTTTTTCTCGGGGCCGTAATGCCGTCTCTAGAGGCAAGGAAGGACACTTATCTATGTGTCAAAGAGGCAATAAACAACGGCTATACGATTGTCGCCCCCTTTGAGTCGGGGCTCGGGCCGTATGCCTTGTCGGTTGCCATAAAGGAGGGGGGGAAGGCAGTTGCCGTACTCCCGTCAAATCTGACAACATGTCCGAACGAGTCGCTTCTGGAGTTAATGGAGGCAATATATAACAAGGGCCTTCTCGTGAGTCAGTTTTCACCCTACACGAAGAGGGAGAAGTGGCACATGGTACTCCGTAACAGATTCCTTTCATCCTTTGCTGATGCATTCTATCTTTCGGAAGAGAAAGACGGAGGTCCGGGATGGGCGGTCTTCGACTCTGCTCTCAAGAAGGGGAAAAAGTGCGCGCTCTCATATTCTTCGGTGTCCAACGTCAACTTTTCGTGGTGCCGTATACGCAGTGAAGAGGGGGCACTCATAATAAAGAAACCGATGGAGATAAAGAAGCTCTTCACAGCCAGCAGGAAGAAGCGTGAAGACGTGAAAAAAACGCCGGCTCTTGACGAGAAAAGGGCCAGAGAATAACATCCTTAGTAATTTGTTCAAAAGGAAAAAATAATGAAACCAATTACAGCCAATGAGCTAAGAAAAAAGTATATCGACTTTTTCGTCTCCAAGGGACATAAGCAGATTTCGGGTGCTTCCCTTATCCCTGAAAACGACCCGACAGTACTCTTTACGACAGCAGGTATGCACCCGCTGGTGCCGTATCTATTGGGGCAGGAACATCCCGAGGGCAATAAGCTCTGCGATTACCAGAAGTGTATCCGTACCGGTGATATAGACAGTGTAGGTGACCCGAACCATCTTACATTCTTCGAGATGCTCGGTAACTGGTCACTCGGAGCATACTCCAAGAGCGAGATGATCGGCTACTCGTTCGAATTCATGACAAAGGTTCTCGAAATTCCCGTCGAGAAGCTTTCCGTCACTGTTTTTGCCGGTGATGAATCCGTCCCGAGAGATACAGAAGCTGCCGGGAAGTGGGCTTCTCTCGGAATTCCGAAGGAGAGGATTTACTTCATGCCGAGAGAGGATAACTGGTGGGGGCCGGCAGGCGAGACAGGGCCGTGCGGACCCGACAGCGAGATGTTCATCGACACAGGACGCCCGTCCTGCGGACCGGATTGCAAGCCGGGATGCCATTGTGGAAAGTATTTCGAAATCTGGAACGATGTCTTTATGCAGTACCGCAAGGAGAAGGACGGCACATTCCATGAGATGGAGAGAAAGTGCATCGACACAGGTATGGGTATCGAAAGGACAATCGCAATCCTTCAGGGGAAGAAGAGCGTTTATGAGACAGAGGTCTTCCAGCCGATTATAAGGGCCATCGAAGGACTCTGCGGCAAGAAGTATGGTGATAACGAGAACGATGACATATCTATAAGAATAATCTCCGACCATGTCAGAACATCTGTCTTCATCCTCGGCGACCAGAGGGGAATGGCTCCGGGTAATGTAGGACAGGGCTATATACTTCGCCGTCTCATCAGACGTGCAATAAGACACGGCAAGAAGCTCGGTATTGAGTCATCTTTCCTCTCGTCACTGGCTAAGGTTGTTCTCTCTCTCTACGGCGAGCCGTATCCGGAGCTCATCGAGCATAAGGATTTCATCTACGAGGAGCTCGAGAGAGAAGAGGAGAAATTCAGTAAGACCCTCTCCAACGGAGAGAAGGAATTTGAGAAGATGCTTCCCAACCTTATGAAAGGAAACAGCCGGGTTATCGGAGGGCGCATTGCATTCAAGCTTTACGACACTTACGGCTTCCCGATTGAGCTGACACAGGAGCTTGCTCGAGAGCACGGCTTTACTGTCGACACCGAAGGCTTCAAGGAGGCTTTCGAGAAGCATCAGGCTATATCACGTGCGGGAGCTGCAGAACAGTTTAAAGGAGGACTCGCCGACCACAGCGATGCAACAACAGCGCTTCATACGGCAACACACCTTCTTCATAAGGCGCTCTGTGTTGTTCTTGGAGGCTATGTAAAGCAGCTTGGAAGTAATATTACAGCTGAGAGACTCAGATTCGACTTCAACCACCCGCAGGCTCTTACAAAGGAAGAGCTCAAGGCTGTTGAGGATCTTGTTAATAAGGAAATCGAACTCGACCTTCCTGTTGTATGCGAGACAATGTCTCTCGATGAAGCAAGGGCGAAAGGGGCAGCTGCACAGTTTGATTCGAAGTACGGCGAGCTTGTCAAAGTATATTCAATCGGTGACTTCTCGATTGAAGTATGCGGTGGTCCGCATGTTGAGAGAACAGGCCAGCTCGGACACTTCAGGATTGTCAAGGAGCAGTCGTCAAGTGCCGGAGTAAGAAGAATCAAGGCCGTGCTCGAGAAGTAAAATAAAAAGAATATGTCCGCCTCGGAAGGGGCGGATAATTCATACGAATTTCACTTGCCACTAATTCCTTTTCTTATGATATTATATCTATAGACAGGAGGCA
>CAVIUT010000042.1:0-2300 GCA_963646155.1 Eggerthellaceae bacterium
GATTTATTTCGCCTATAAGTTCTGCATCGACCTTTCGTTCCATATTCTCGATTTTGGTATCATTCTGATTATCATACTCAACGAGATTAAATGGGAAAAATTTCTCTAATTTCTTCAAAATATCTTTAAACTCACTAACTGCATGCTCATCTGGCAAATTAGCAACAAAATCTGCAATTAATGGATGATTTGAATCTATTCTATAGCGATAAACTGCATCCTTCCCAGGCACCTGTTCTCTTAACCAATAGGCTTTTACATCTTTTCCATTCCCTCTTTTCCTAGGTTTGAATGTAGAAGCACTTTTAATTTCATTATTTCCCAGCGTATTGCGTAGCTCAGCCCTTATCTTCTGAGGAGGGGATACATGCGATTTTTTGATATCCAAAGACCATTCAGAATCCTGGAAATATCAATTTGAATTCTGGAGAGTTTTGTTTTCTCAAGTTTAGAAGCCATTCCAAACCAGGTTCCATAATCTATTAAACGTTTATTCCTGTAAACGTAGAAACCCTGCGTTTCCAATAATGAGGTCTTTAATGTCAACGCATCAATTTCTTCTCTACTAAGTTTATCGGGATGAGGAAGTTTATGGGGAAGAATACCTACCGCACTGTCATTGACATTCGAGTTTTTCATCTTCGATATCGCCGGTGCTTTCTTCTTTATAAATGGATCATTCGGTTTTAATTCTCTTTGATTGTATTTTATAACAATTTTTGTTATTCCTTCTTCGCCCTCTAAGTATCTATGAAAAACAAGTTGTAGTTTTTCAATAGCTTTATCCATCAGAATATCAAACTCGGAATTGCGATCATCAGAGCTCTTCTTCAATCTATCAAACTGTTTCCAAGTTACAACAGTTCCAGAGGAATATTCATCTTCAGCAAGGAATGTCTCCTTAATACCATCCATGCATTCTTTTTCATCCAAAACCAAGAATGCCCAGTTATCATTTTTCTCCAGGTAATCAAGGTCCCAACAACCTCCGACAATCTTTCCGTGCTTTTTTGAAACAACTTCCAACCTCTTACACTGTGAAAGAGATGCAGTCTTCAACCCCATTCCAAATCTTCCGAGGTCCTGAAGGTCCCTCATAGCCTGGCAGTTTATTCTACCGCCAAATGTCATTGCATCCGCAAGTTCATCAGCATCCATCCCTACGCCATTATCAACTATAGAGAGAGTCGGAGCTCTGCCTGGCAGTGAAATTAAGTCTATTCTTGTTGCCTTTGCAGAAATACTGTTGTCAATTATATCAGCAATAGCAGCATCCAATGAGTAACCTATTGACCTGTTGGATGAGATGATATTATATGCGCTGGGAATAGCCTCCCTTGTTTTCTTTGCTTCTGCCATTTTACCCCTCCTTGTAAAAATCTACTTCAGCCCCAGTTATATAGCCACCTTCCTGCAGAATGCTTAGAATCAACCTACTTGGATTCTTGTAGGAGTAACTCTCTTCATATATTTTCAGCAATGTTCTCGAATTAAACGCAGATATCTTTGTCTCAGTCTTTTTCGACTCATCCATTATTAGCCTGTTGATATCACAAGCAAATGTATTAGCTATAAGCAGAATATAGTCAGTCTCATTAATCTCAGCTTTATACGGAATATCTTCATTGCCGTAGGAGTAATTCGGTGAATCACTGGCAATAACCAGACATCTTTCGCCCTCACATGTTGATTCAAAGAGTAGATATATCAACCCATCATTTCTATTGATATTATGAATGGAATGAACCGGGATAAACCCCATACGCTTGAATATATTCTTAAGCGAAGACTCAAATTCCTTTGCTTTTAAGCCATTAGCAGAAGCATAATCGAGGAAATTGTTTCTATCGATTGTCTTTCGCATATTGCTGTATGGAACAATAGCTTCAGCAACAAATGAATCTTCAATATCAAGAGACTCCATTTCTTTGTAAAAGGCAGAATCATCTACAAACGGATTAGCATTTGCATAAAGAGCATATCGGAACTGAACAAAAGCTGTTTCTGGGTTTTCTCTATTAATAGCAGTCTCATCCAAAGACCGTGTATCTCTATCAGAAAGATAACGACCGTAAGCCCTCTGAAAGATCTCCTCATCTTCCTTTTCGCATGCAAGAAAAGGCTCCGCTTTCAATTTTCTGTAAACACCCTCAAAGCGTGAATCAAATTTATACTTTAATTCACCATCCACTTTTCCTGATGAAACTATCAGGCCACATGCTTCAAGATAATTTTTTGCCGTGTTTGCTATATCTTTGACATTGTTGATGTTCTTCCCCATTCCGCTTCGGGGAGTATAT
>CAVIUT010000042.1:2310-16443 GCA_963646155.1 Eggerthellaceae bacterium
AAGATACTTTCAACGGAATCAGGAGAGACTCTTCTCTTCAATATCTTCTTAACGCATATATCGTAGCAGTCATCGTTATGCCCATAAACAACTGGAATTATGATATCTGTACACGTAAGATAATAATCAAGTCTTTCATCATGTAGCAGAGTGATTATAAATAGAAATGGCTTTACCTTTATTCTAGGGTCCATTTTCACATTCTGATTCAACCCGTATGCAGATGGGTATTGATTTCTCAGCAATTGATACTGCAGTATATCCTGCATATCATTGCCATCTGCAAGTTCTCGTCCTGCAATTGTATATCTAAAATCCCCTTTTGAACTTTCATATATCAAGCCTAAAGTTTCTAATTGAGCGTAATATGTCCGCATCCCCCCAGGATTCTCATCCTTGACGTTTGCTTTTTTCTTTATCCCCGCATCATCCAGCATTGCATAGATATATTCCTGGTCTTGTTTGTTCTTATATTCGAGGTCAGAACATTTCATAAGAACAGTCAGTATCTGATAAATCTTCAACGGCGTAATGCTTCTGATGTTTCTCGGAAACATCCAAATCCTTCTGTAATCCGGATTAAACGTCAATATAGCCAATAATCTCATTCCCCCTTTTTCTGAATGGGCCCCTTTTATTTCCCATCAGGTCTGATATCACTACTTTTTCTCTTGCTTATTTATCTGTAAAGAAGCGCTTAAAGCAAACTCCTCTAATTTTTCCTTATCTATCTCTTCAATTCTACCAAGCTCTTTATCAAGGACCATCTTGAACATCTTCATAAGTGTATCTGTTTGTTCTTCAGTGAGCCTGAGTATTGTGCCGTTTATATAAAGGTCAGTCCTCTTTACAGCTATCTTTATATTCTCGGCAATTCTCTTAATTACAGGAACAACAACAGAATTTCCAGCCTGCTTATACAAATGAGAATCTGCCTGAGACGGAAGCTTAAAATCTACCGGGTAGCCCTGCACATTAAAGCATTCTCTTGGCGTCAACTTTCTTATTCGACTGTCATTAGTGAGAATAAGAGGAACATTGTGTCCACCTTCCCCCATATTTGCGGTAAGAGTAGGAACAACATTGGACTTATTTTCTCTGACATATTTTCTTCTCCATTGGTAGATTGTTTCCGGGTCCTTCATGAAGTCGACAAGTTTATCAAAGAAACAGCATTTTTCTTTTTTGTAGTAGTACTTTTCTGGCACAGGTTTCTCAAATTCAATTACATCTCTTATTGTTTTAGTAAGAGTTATAGCCTGTGGCATCTCGAAGTTCTTTCTATCTTCATCATCCCTGAATGCAACAATATAAATTCTCTCTCTATTTTGAGGTACATTGCCATACTGACTTGCATTGAGCACCTGCTCTACGTGTTTATAACCTAAATCCTCCAGATTTTTACATATCACACGGAAAGTATTTCCCCCATCGTGCCCGACAAGATTCTTAACATTTTCAAAGAATGCGATACGTGGTTCCTTTTCTTTAATTATCCTGACCAACTCAAAGAATAAGTTGCCACGCCCTTTGTCATCATCAAACCCTTTTCTATAACCTGCCACAGAAAACGCCTGACAAGGGAACCCTGCGAGAAGAACATCAAAATCAGGGATTTCATCTGCTTTAACTTGTCTAATATCTCTTGGGTCGAATTTTACGTCCTGAAAATTCAATTTATATGTCTCGGCCGCATAAGAATCAAACTCATTGGCATAAACCGTCTTAAAACCAGCCATGTCAAAACCTAATTCAATTCCACCGACACCCGCAAAAAATGAGGCACATCTAATTTTTTTGTTTTCCATATCCCCATTATGCGGCACGCCGCTATTTATTTCAATCTCATAGTCAAAGATTTAACAATTAATTCTATTCCCAGAAATCTCCAGGCTTATTGTCTTCATCAACCCAGATAAAATGTAAGTGAATTTCATCGGAATTCTCATACTTAATTAGCCTTAAAGCATTGATCCCGACCTCATTCAGTTTTTTAGCCGTCAAAGGCTCGTATTTATCAAGCTGGAATACATCCCTTAAAATCCACTTACCCAGAACACTCATACTCGTCGTCGATTCAATTGCTTTTCCGGTATCCTCCGCAATATAAACATCGATAGCATTATGAGATGGTTCAAATATGAGTTTAAAACTCCTGTCTTCTTTACTCTGAGCCAGGCTTGCGTTATTGAACTCTATTCCATTCTTTACAAAGAAAGTGGGATGTTCGGCATGAAAACGACGCGCATTGGGAATCGGTATATAAAGTTCATCAGATGGGCGAAAGAGCAACGGTTCCAGACTCTTCATCAGATTCTCATTTCCGAAACCGGCAGCCATATCCAGTAGTTCCTTTCTGACTTCGACTTTTTTCATTTTTTCTTCTTTCCTCGAGGAGGATGTCATTAAAAAATAGGTTAATTTTTGCCTGAATATGATGGCCTTATCTCCCAGTAAAGATGAGTAAGTATGAGAGAACTTGTCGATATAGGCTTCCCTTTTATCAGTTCCTATCTTGGAGCCTACTCCATAAAAGCTGTTGAATCCTGAGAACTGTTCAACCTCACCTTCCTTATTCGTCAGCAACCAACAGTAGGATTCTTCTTTCAATTCTTGATATTGAGATGCTCTTGCTGACAGATCAGAGAATATCTTATATGCGTCATCTACATATGTGACAGGCCATTTCTCCAATATTATCTTGTTATTGTTGAAGTTCATCAGAAGCTGGCTGTCAGCGGAGGTAAATCTATACTCATGATTACCATCTGAAAATGTGAAGTTTGTCGGGTTATTAGCGTTGGAACAACCTTTTATTTTGATGTTGCCGATGTCTATATAGTCATAGGAAATCTCTCCTACGGAAATACTTGTATCTCCATTACTACATGTCGGCATCAATACATGGTAAACAGATTCTATATCGTCATTTTCTGAAACAAAGAATCCCTGCAGGTTTTTTATCGATGCTTTAATCCTTTTGTTTCTTAATTCCCCGAGTCTCCTCGCAATTCTAAGGTATAAATCTGCATTGTCTTTGTTAATTTCATCAACTCTCTTTAATGAGCCGTCGCTGTTTCTGGCATTTTTCGATATTTGATCCATATCCTCAGCCCATTCATCATGATTGGCTTTAAATTGGGCTATCTTTTGAAAACCGGATTTTAGATTGAATGTCTTGAGGCCTACCAGATACTTCTTGGTACCACCGATAGATGCATCATAAGAGGTGTTACCTATATCTTCAGCTGTAGCATCAAAGGCTTTCTGAAATACTTTCTCCTGATACTTTGAATTGACTACCGGAACAAACGACTCTTTGTCTTCTTTTTTCTGCTCGAACATTTCGGTCAAGCTGGCAAAAGCCAATATCATCCTCTGATATTCAACTTTCTTATTAGCCGGTAGTTCTCTCCACATTTATTCACCCTCGACATGGATAATTATAGTGGAATATGTGTCAACGCGGATATCTATTTTTTTCAATTACCCGCATTACACAACCCTTCAACACACTCTTGGCAATGTAGATAGCTTTGAATAGTATTTCGGTATGAAGAGTATCAGGGTTGTTGCTGCAGTCATAAGGGATGGGAATAAGGTATTTGCAACAGAGCGTGGCTACGGGGAGTTCAAAGACATGTGGGAATTCCCCGGGGGAAAAGTAGAGAGGGGCGAAGATGAAAGAGAAGCCTTATGCCGTGAGATAAGAGAAGAGCTCTCTGCAGAGATTGCCGTCGACAAATACATAACGACAGTCGAGTGCGACTACCCTTCCTTTCATATCTCCATATCATTCTATTGGTGCCATGTAGTCTCGGGCTCTCTTATTCTCCTCGAGCACGAAAATGCCATGTGGCTTGATTTAGATAACCTCGACTCTCTCTCCTGGCTTGAAGCCGACAGGAAAGCACTGGATGCAATAAGAGAAGGACTTTAACCTACTCGAAGACAAACGAACTCAAATAGAACGGGCACAGTTTAATTTCATGGTCCTTCGAAATGTCTTTCTGGCTGAATATATACGGGGTAGTCACAACCGAATGGTGCTTCGCGACAAAAGCATCAATCGAAGGATGCTCCTTTGTCCTGGAGCTCTTCACTTCAATTGGTATGGTTTTCGTTCCGGATGAGGAGAGAAAATCAATCTCATAGGAGTGCGTGCTGTTTTCTTTAGGCCATGTCATATAGTAGAGATCATGTCCTGATGCCGCGATTGTCTGGGCTACAGCATTTTCATATAGGTATCCGAGGTTGGCGGGAAGTTTATCAGAAAGCAGTTTTGAATATAATGTGGTATCCAGAATCATTCCTGTTTTCAAGAGCAGTGTTACAAAGAGCCCGGTATCTGATAGATACAACTTGAATTTATCTCTATCCACTCCCTGCGAAAAACAAATCGACATTTCATGAGTATTGAAACACGGCAAAACCGTCTTGGAAGAAAAAAGCTCATACAGCAGTTCATAGTTTTTCTCTTTGCCTTTTTTGGTTGCATACCTAATGGAATATCTTTTCGAAGAACGTGCAAGCTGGGATGGGATGGAGTTGTACATCATGGAAATTCTTCCTGAAGGGTCAATCTTAAAAAAATCTTCCTCATACAGGTCGATAATCATTCTTTTAACACTATCTATCTCCTTCGGAGGCTGTTTCTCCGTATAAGCTTCGACAGCCTGTGGCATTCCCCCCACCATCATATAAACGCGGTAATCATACATGAGGGACCTGTTGACAGCCTGTCCAAGTGGCTTGAAGGCAGTATATGCCTCTCTCAAGAGAGAGTATGTGTTTTTACCGGTTGCCCATAAGAACTCCTCATAATCCATCGGATAGACAGGGATTTTGTATTCTTCGGAAGGAATGACAATCCCTGCTACATTCTTCTTGATTGAAAGCAAGGAGCCGGTCTCTATGTAGTCATAACGGCCGTCTTTGACAAGGTATTTTATCGCCTGACGCACCTTCGGCTGTAGCTGAATCTCATCAAAGATGATTACCGACTCTCTGTTATATAGGGTTACCCCGGTAACAGCCTGAAGAAGGAAAAAGAATGTGTCCAGTTTCGATATCGAGGAAAATACACGAAGTAGGTCATCCGATATATTTGCAAAATCAACTACGATGTAACTCTTGTACTCTGCTTTTGCAAACTCCTGAGCAATCGTGGACTTCCCGACACGCCTTGCACCCTCTAGAAGAGCTGCATACTTCCCTTTGTATGTCTCCTTCCATTCCTTGAGCTTATCTATGGCTTTTCTTCTGAAAATCATCCTGCGTCAATCCTTCAAGATAATTTTATGCAAAAAGCGTTAATTCTTCAAGATAATTTCGGCCCAAAACCGGCAATCCTTCAAGATAAGCCCCTTTTTGGCCTTGGTAGTTGCCCAATTTGAAAAAGAGTAGGAAAATAGAAGTGAGGTTGAAATATGGCCAACATAATTGATTATCTTGAATGGAGAGGCGACCTTAAAACAATAATAGATCCTCTTAATGAAGTAGATGCAGCGCTCCTTGCGCGCCTGACATACCAGCGCTTTGAAATGCTGGAAGGAAGCGTAAAGAATTTGAGACTCGAGGATGCACTCGAACGTATTCTCGAGCTTGATGATATCGAGAACAAGACACTTATGAAGAGCGACTATGACTTCATGAAAGCACTTGTGAAATCATCGCGCTTCAAAGACTTTGTGATTCTTGATTACACCGACAGGATTGAGAAGGAAAGCCAGACTCAGTTCTCAGCACTGACGCTGCTCGATAATGACACGGGCGTCCTTTTTGTATTTTTCCGTGGAACTGACAATACCTTAGTGGGATGGAAGGAAGACTTCAACATGGCCTTTGTTATCCCGCTTCCGGGGCAGATTATGGCAAAAGAGTACCTCCTTTCCATGAGTGCTCTCACCAAGGGTGATATCATAGTCGGTGGGCACAGCAAGGGCGGAAACCTTGCCCTCTATGCTTCTGCTTTTGTAGATGAAGATACTCAGAAGAGGATAAGGCAAGTGTACAACTTCGACGGTCCAGGATTTGACGAAGAGACAGTCAAAGACGAAGGGTTCAAAAGGATAGAGAAATCTATATCGACATATGTTCCACAGTCATCGGTTGTCGGGATGCTTCTCGAGCACGAGGAGGAGTACATGGTTGTTCACTCCACCCGCTCGGGGCTATGGCAGCACGATATATACTCATGGGAAGTAAAGAGAAAAGAGTTCGAAATCCTGGATGAGGTTGATAACAGTTCGCGCTTTGTCGACTACACTCTCAAGGCCTGGCTGAAGAATATGAGTAAGAAAGAGAGAGAAGGCTTTGTGGATGCACTCTTCTCCATCATGAAAGGAGGCAACTACTCAACTCTAAAGGAACTCAGGGAGAACTGGCCCATCTCGGGAGTGGGAATGCTCAAGGGAGCAATAAACCTCACACCGGAAGAAAAAAAGCGGATAAGTGAAGGAATAACACTGCTCCTCAAGAGCTCGCAAATAGGACTATTGAACTTTCTCAAGAGTAGCCATTCCCAAGACCCTTTTTATCTTGAGCCGAGGTCGATTAGTCTTTTATTTCATCATTTATGCACATAGCGCTTAATTCACCCTAAATTTTTGGAGGGTGAATTTTAGCCTCAGTTTTAAGTCAGTTCTCAGAACACTAAGGCTTTCGGCTATTACTTCCGGACTAATTTCGTTTAAGAATGCGACTCAAATACCTTCTACTGACCAAAGTGTCCACTCTTGAAGAACTTTAAAAAGTAGAAAAATACTCCTGAATCTTTTCACGCTCAAGAGTATGTGTTAAAGCAAGTTGCAGCAGTATTCTCGCCTTCGTCGGGGAGAGATTGTCGCCGATGATGACATTACTGTACTTATCGAACTTCTCGTCGGGGACGATTATGCCGTTTCCAATCCGGCTTGTTCTGACAACCGGTATATCGAGTTCTCCGACTATGTCGTTGAAGGCATTGGAGTAGTTGCCGTTACCCGCGCCGACAAGAATTAGGCCGTCAGAGCGCCGGGCAGCTTCCTCGAGAATAACGGGGTCGGCATCAACATAGAAAAAGACAATCTCGACTTTCGGAAGAGAGTTCAGGTGGTCGACGAAGAATGGAGACGAGAGAGTGTGGGGACGCGTTGATTCATTGTAGAAGAGAATTTCGCCGTCGATTATGTACCCCATCATACCGAAGTCCCTTCCACCGAATGCAGTGACACTTGTAGTGCTCAGTTTCTGAAAATCCCTTGCGCCGTATATGCTGTCGGAGAAGACACACATGACACCCTTTCCTTTTGCCTTTTCAGATGCCGCAACAGATACCGCCTGATATAAATTCATCGGGCCGTCGGCACTTGTTGCAGTGCTCGGTCTCATGGCACCTGTTACGACAATAGGCTTATCTGTATGACATACAAGATGTAGAAAGTATGCTGTCTCCTCCATAGTGTCTGTTCCATGTGTAATAACAAAGCCGTCGACATCAGGACTCTGGCTGAGATGGTTAATCCTACGCGAAAGCTCAAGCCAGTCGGAGTGGGTAATGTCATCGGAGTTGACGTTGGTTACCTGAACTGCCTCAAGCTCTGCAATTTCATCCAGCCCGTCAATCTGGGATGCAATACTCTCGATTGTAAGTTCTCCCGGTACATAGCCTGTAGCCATTCCCTTCTTACCTTTTCCAGCTATAGTTCCACCTGTTGCAAGAACAATGACTTTCTTTTTTCTATTCATTTTCTCTTCTTCTCGATTTCGTTTATATAAAGAGTCTCTATTCTATCGGCAAAGAGAGTCGACGAGAACTCCATTGCCTTCTTCCGGGCATTCTCACGCATTTTGGTATTGTCTATGGAGAAGTATGTTTCAATATACTCATCAAACTCCTCCTCACTATTGTATGTCCATCCGTTGTAGCCATTCTCGACAACACCCTCAAGGCATGTGTCATAGCGCACAATGAGAGGTAGCGACGAGGAGAGTGCTTCAATATACGTCAGTCCCTGCGTCTCGCTTTGAGAGGCGTTGATAAAGAGATCCGCCGTCTGATAGTACCTATACACATCCTCAGGTTCTACCATCCCTGCAAAGACAACCTTCTCTTTTGAGAGTCCTTTCTCCTCAGCCTCCCTCTCTAGCTCCCTTCTGTACGGTCCATCCCCGACAATGACAAAAGCTATATCGTCCCTCTTGATGTGAGAGACATAATCCAACAGAAGAGAGATATTTTTCTCCTTTGCCAATCGCCCGAGATATAAAAGAATTTTCTTATCACCGACTCCGAGTTTTTCCCTTATCGTCCTCTTCTCATCTTCTGTTATCTTTTTGTCGAAGGAGGAGAGTTTGATTCCCGTCGGAATCACAGTCACAGGGCACAGTACCGGGTACGAAAGGAGTATAGACTCCACCTTCTTTGTCGGGGCGACGAAGACATCACAGCGGCGTGAACAGAAACGGAATATCTCACGGACAGTACGGACCCCCACCTTCTTAAAGAAAGGAAGGACATACCCGACGTAATCCTCATAGACAGTGTGGCAGGTATGAACAAGGGGAATTCGCAGATGTTGCGAAACAGTACGTGCAACGGTGAATGACGAGAACTCGCACTGTGAATGGACTATATCCGGCCCCCACGAATATATGTCGTCGAGAATCTTATGGCCCCGCCTTATGCGTATGCGCGCTTTCTTGTAAATCCACGAGGCACTTATCGATCCGAGGCGATATGTATCGCCGTCCTCTTCGTTATTAAGGCTACCCGAAAGAGTAAGGAACCTCACCTCATGGCCCTTTTTCTCGAGTTCCTCTTTCAGATTTAATATCGATGTAACAACACCGTTTATTGCATTAACGTCCCAGTCGGATGTTATAAGAATCTTCATTGTCAACTCCAGGAATATGGTAGAGGAAAAAGAAGGAGAAAGGAAGAGCTAGCGAGAGCTGTCACTTCTTTTGATTAAAAGTGCAATGACACTCATCGCTAGAGATATTATCACAAGGGCGCCAATCGTCCCCGTCCAGGAAAGGGTTATGTCGTACATCCTTCCGAATCCCATCGGGCCGAAAGAGGCGAGGAGATATCCGACAGTCTGACCAAATGCCATGATTCGCGCCGTACCCTCCCCGTTCCTGCCGTAGAATGAGGAAAGCATAAGGGCCATGGAAAAGCTGGCGCCACTCGAAAGGCCGAAAACAATTGTTCCTGCAATTACTGCGATAGAACTACCTCCGAAATAAGAAAGCAGAATGCCGGGGATGAAAACGGCGGGAATGAGCGCACTCAATGCCGTTATGTTTATCCTTTCTGTGACAATAGGAATTAAGAGAGACGGCAGGAAAGAGGAGGCTTGCATTATCGTTAAAAGAATTCCTGAGTTTGATTGGAATAATCCATTTGACGAGATTATCGTGGGATACCAAGTAAGAATCGTGAAAAAGAGAAGGGACTGGAAACCCGTATAAAATGCAATTAGAAGATTGCGTGTACTGAAGACACTTTTCCTCTCACCAGTCTCCCCGTTCTTTCCTTTCTCATCTTTATCCAAAACAAAGAAAAGAAAAATAAGAATGGCTAGAAGAGGAAAGAACGAGACGAGTAAAAATGCCCTCCTCCAGCTTAAAAGAGCAGCGGTTAGCGGCAGAATGAATGCAGCCGTAGTTGCACTTGCGAGCGTCAATAATGACGAATAGAGTCCCGTGAGCATACCGCTTTTCCCCGGGTAATATTCTTTTATTGAGGACGGTACAAGTACATTCAACGCACCAGTGCCGAGTCCTAGGAGTGCTGTGCCAAGAAATAGAGTAACGATAGTTCCAGTGGCTCTTATCACAGTACCGATAAACACTAGAAAAAAGGAAAAGGCAATCGTTTTCCCAATCCCCATCCTTCGCGATAACGGCCCCGAAAGCGGCGCGCTCAAGGCAAAGAGAAGAAGAGGAAGTGTTGTCAGCATCCCGCCCTCGAGAGCATTCATCTCAAGCTCCGCCATCAGTCGGGACATCAAAGGCCCGACTGTGCCGATTGGAGAGCGCATTGAGAAGGATGCAAAAACAATGACAGCGATAAACGCTCTTAACTTCTTCTCTCTATTCCTCACAGCCACTCTTCTACATTGACTCCAGGAACGGTACACCTATGAGAGCAAAGCCGTTCTTCATGACTGTAAGGAGGTTCTTACATAATGTTACACGCGCACATATGAGAGCCCCGCTCTCTGCATTGAGAATACGGTTATCATGATAGTAGTGGCTGAATGTCTTTGCAGCCTCATAAAGAAATGCTGCGACAAGCGACGGGTCATAGTTCTCCGCTGCACGTTTCACAACTGACGGGAAGGATGCAATGAGCGTGATGAGCGTCTTCTCGTCCTCGAGGGATAGAAGAGAGCCGTCGAAAGGAACATTCTCCTCCTTTTCACTGTACTTACGGAGTATCGAGGAGATACGCGCTCCGGTGTATTGGAGATAAGGCCCTGTGTTGCCGTTGAAAGATATGGACTCTTTGGGGTTGAAAACCATGTCTTTTGTAGGAGTAACCTGTAAGAGGTAGTAATTGAGTGCGCCCAGTGCAATCTTGCGGCTTGTCTCATCTACGTCATCAACCTTGTCCTCACGCTCTTTCGAAATGATTTCCTCTTTGGCGAGTTTTGTCAGCTCTTCAAGTAAATCATCGGCATCGACGACAGTTCCTTCCCTGCTCTTCATCTTGCCTTCCGGAAGATTCACCATGCCGTATGAAAGGTGATGTAACTCCTTAGCCCAGTCATACCCGAGAAGGGATAGGCAGTAGAAAAGGACCTTGAAATGATATTGCTGCTCTGATGCAACCACATATGTAAGCGAGTCGAACGGCCAGTCCTCGTGGCGCTTTATCGCCGTTCCTATGTCCTGTGTCATATATAGTGTTGTGCCGTCACGGCGTAAGAGGACCTTCTTATCGAGTCCAATAGGTGCTAGGTCAACCTGAACACTGCCGTCATCCTCCGTAACGAAGACTCCCTTCTCGACGCCCTTGAGTACTTCATCCTTACCATACTTATATGTCTCTGACTCGTAGTAGTACTTATCGAACTTGATTCCCATGTTGCGGTAGCTCTCCTCAAGTCCCGAGAGTGTCCAGTCGTTCATCTTCTTCCAGAGTTTTCTTACCTCCGTGTCGCCGTCCTCCCACTTCTTGAGCATCTTCTGCGCCTCGGTATCGGGATCGATGAAGCCCTTTTCATTCACTATATCTGGGTTCTGGGCCTTCTTTTCCTCTGTATCCTTCTCCCACTGTGCAAAGCGCACATAGTAGCGTCCGACAAAATGGTCGCCCTTTTCGCCTGTGCTCTCGGGTGTTTCACCGTTACCGAACACAAGGTATGCAAGCATACTCTTGCAGATATGTACACCACGGTTGTTGATGAGGTTGACCTTCTTCACTTCAGCGCCCTGACTCTTCAAGAGTTCGGATACACTCTCACCTAAGGAATCATTACGCATATGGCCCAGGTGCAGAGGTTTATTCGTGTTGGGACACGAGAACTCCACCATCATCTTCTTTCCCTTGAGAGAGTCCCCCATGCCGTATTTGTCGCCCTTTTGAGCGACGGAGTCGAATATGGATGACGAGAGGCTCGCAAGGTCCAATTGGACATTAAGGTACGGGCCGGCAAGGATTATTCTGCCCTCGGGATGACTGGTTTCGAGGCGCTCTAGAATATCTTTGGCAATCTCCACGGGTGTTTTTCCCGCCTTCTTTGAGTACGGAAACATCGGGAAGGCGATGTCGCCCATCTCCTTCTTTGGAGGAACGCCCATACTGAGGGGCGGAATATTTTCGTCGTTAAGATAACTTTTTAATTCATCTTCAATTCTTTTTTTCCATTCTTCTTTTAGTTCAGCTAACATTTTGACCTCGCATCAATAATACTTCTTTCCTCTCACTGTAGTGAAGTACCCTCTTTAAGCCTTATACTTATTTCGCCGCTTGAGAGAGAATCCTCTTTCCCGTCAGAGTAACGCACAAGAAGGTGCCCGGAGTCATCTATGCCGTATGCATAGGCCGGCCTATGTTCTTCGCCCTTCACAACATAGACATCCTTCCCGATAACAAAGCACTTTTTCCTGTAAAGGGAAAGAAAGTCCTCCTTCTGTATGGATACTATCCTCTTTGCCGTCTCGGCTATCACCTCTGCACGCGTAATCGGGCTCTTTCCATCGGGGTAGAACGATGTCGCAACAGCCCTCACTTCAGGCGGGAACTGAGCCTCCGGGGTCTTGAGATTTATTCCGCATCCGATGACAACCTTATCGAGCCGTCCTTCCTCCATGTCGATTATACCCTCCGTGAGAATACCCACAGCCTTTTTTCCTCTTATATAGATGTCGTTGACCCACTTGATTGATGTCTCGACCCCTGTAAGGGCCTCCATAGTCCCGGCTATTGCAACCGCAGCAGATACCGTAACAAGGTCCGGGGAGGCTATATCTTTTCCGTCAAGCACAAGGGAGAAATAGACACCTCCTGAGGGGGATGAGAAGCTGCGCCCCAGTCTTCCACGCCCCTCTGTCTGACTCGAGCATGTCACAAGGTAGGGAGTCATTCCTCCCTTTGATAAAAGAAGTTTGGCATCCTTATTCGTCGATGCGGTGGTATCTAAAAAGTAGACGGCAATTCCGCTGTCACGGAACGCTATCTCAAGTGTCTCCTTATTCAGGATATCCTCCCTTCCGCCTTTGAGTGCGTAGCCGTAGTGCTTCCGGCTCTCTATCTCATAGCCGCTCTCTTTAAGAGACTTTATCGCTTTCGATACCGCCGTACGGCTTATCTTAAGAGTAGAACTTATCTTTTCGCCGCTGAGAAACTCTTCTGTATTGTTTTCCAGCATATTCAATATCATCAACTTTGTAGTCATTGAATAACAATAGTTTGTAAACCACAGTTAGTAAAGTGGTTGACATTCCCTCTGTGCCATTTTATTCTCGCCCTATGACTCTTTTGACATCACTTTTTACAGCTCTCATTGCTGCAGGCACATTCATCAGGATTCCGTTTATTCCGGTCGCCATGACTCTTCAGACCCTTTTTGTCTTTTTAACGGGCCTTCTGCTTCCGCCCCTCAATGCATCGCTTTCCGTCCTTCTCTACATTATCCTGGGGCTCATAGGACTTCCGATCTTTACATCCGGTGGTGGCCCGGCAGCACTGTTATCTCCTACCGGTGGTTTTATCTTCGGTTTTTTGATTGCAGCCTTTGTCGGGTCTATTCTCTCGAAGAAGAAACACGACTCTATTCTCTATAACATTTTTGTTGTGCTCATCATGGAGATAATCGTCTATGCAATTGGACTACCGTGGCTGAAGATTAAACTCGCAACATCATGGCAGCGGGCGTTTGCAGTAGGTTTAGTACCGTTTATCTTCGGCGATGCTGTAAAGATTGCCGTTGCCTCGATTTCTGCCAAGCCCTTATACCCTGAATTTCTCAAGGTTTCCACTAAACTCAAAGACAGGGAAAAAGAGGAATAATCTATATACAACTGCTAAAAAAACGGCTCTCCTGTTCTCTCGAGAGAGCAACATGAAGGGCCGGTTGCATAAAAAATCACACTCTCAGCTATACAGCCTCTCCAACCTCCTCAATTCATCAACACTGATTTTGAGAAATTGAGCACCAACCTCCTCTGTTATGAATCCCTTCTTTATCAAATCTCTGAGCGTAAGAATTCTACCTTCTGCTCTACCTTCTGATCTACCTTCTGCTCTACCTTCTGCTCTACCTTCTGCTCTACCTCTAGCCTCACATTGTGCACTTAATATCCTGGCATTCTCCGCCGCGTTGTATTCTGTTATACACATAAGCTCTACCTCTTTTTAGCCTAAAGATTCAAACAGCATGCGTTTCATCAATTCTAGCAGACTCACATGAACACCCCAAGATATGGAATATTTCTCAATTGTAAAGCGCTTCACACCTCTTAAATTCATCGAGGCTGAGTCCTGCAGATTGAGCTCCGACTTCCTCTGTTATGAATCCCTTCTTTATCAAATCTCTGAGCGTAAGAATTCTACCTTCTGCTCTACCTTCTGATCTACCTTCTGCTCTACCTTCTGCTCTACCTTCTGCTCTACCTTCTGCTCTACCTCTAGCCTCACAT
>CAVIUT010000043.1:0-16316 GCA_963646155.1 Eggerthellaceae bacterium
TGCTATACCCTGTTCTGAGTCCCATGATGCTACCCACTACAAATAGCGAATAACCAAACATCCGGAATTCCGCAATGTCGCTTAGGTTCTCCTCTTTATGTGATTTCTTCATTCAAGCATTCCTCCCTTTCTTCTTTGTGGGGAAGTTGATACAACTTCCGCTGATTTGAATTTCTCCTCTATATCTTTAAGGCACCTTTATCGGGAAAATGTCATGATTTTCTTCAAGTTTTAGAGGAAATATGCGTTTGAAGGGGGAGAGTCGTCTTTGTGACGATGTATTACAATAAAAAAACCAGTCCTGAGACTGGTTATAAGCCGCCTGTCGGATTCGAACCAACGACCCCGAGATTACAAATCACGTGCTCTGGCCAGCTGAGCTAAGGCGGCATGTACTCTTTCAAGCACGGATGTAACTATAAATTAAAGGCCGAAGTAAAATCAAGTACCTCTAGTAAAAAAATCCAAAAAGTAGATTCAGAGAGATGACAAACTTATGCCATATATGTTAAAACTGTTTACGTCAGGTCAGGATTTGACAAAGAATGATGCAATTTGTATATTATGGCTTGGTAGCTTTTGAATAATTAGCCGGAGGAATATAGATATGCCAGGTAACGTATCAAAGAACGCACACCGTGAAGGTGCTAAGGCACTTGTTAGCAAGTGGGGTGGTGTCATCAAGATGAAGAGTGTTTTCGAGAACGGTAAGCTCCGTCATGTTGCTTATTGCGAGAAGACAGGTAACACTGCTCGTAAGCCTAAGGATTTGATGTAATCCATATTTATTCTTAACGACGGTCTCTTGGCGGGGCCGTTTTTTTTGTGTTTCAAAAATGAAATGATTATCCTTTTCATTTCAAAAATGAAATGATAAACTGGTTTTATGGGATATATATGGCAGAACAAGGATTGGCCCGGGTTCGAATATGATTCTTCTTTGGTATCAGAAAAGATTCTCTTGATAGAAAAGGAAAGAGAGAAGACTGACTATGCCTATAGCATAATCGACAGAAAAACGGAAAAAACAATTCTTTTACGTGCAGTGACAGAAGATACAGTCTCATCCCTTTCTATAGAAGGAGAGAAAATTGATTATCAGGAAGTGTATTCATCTCTAGCAAAACACCTTGCTCTCGAGTGTGATGGATATCGGGTGAGTCCCTATGCCGAGAGTGTCTTGTGTTCTGTTTTTGATGGGCTTGAAAACCATGACAAGATGACCCATGAAAGGCTTTTTGAGTGGAATAGGAGGCTGTTTATAAATAAGGCAGGGATAAAGCCGAAGACTATCGGATGTTACCGTACTTCTACAGAGTATGTCATGAGATACAGGAAGATGGAGAGTGAGGTTGTTTATGAAGCAGTCCCGGCTGATGTGGTTTATAGTGAGATGGATAAGCTTCTTGAGTACATAAACACTGACGATGATACAAATCCGTTTTTGAAAGCTGCGGTTGTATCACTTTGGTTTGTATTGATTCATCCCTTTGAAGACGGCAATGGAAGAATTTCAAGAACTTTGGCCGATTATGTAACCGCCCGCTTCTCAGGCGGCAATGGTATATATAAAATTTCACCAATCATCTTAAGACGGAAATCTGAGTACTACGAAAAGATAGAGAATGTGTCAAAAGGTGAGACTATGGATATCACAGAGTGGGTTATCTGGTTTTTATCTGTTGTGGGGGAGGCTATCGCCGGGGCGGGAGAGATACTCAAAAAAACGCTTGCTGTAAGCTCTTTTATGAAGTCTTTAGACCCGAACGAATACAACTCACGCCAGATGAGTATGCTCTACAGGCTCGCTGATGGTTCTTTTTATGGAAAGCTTACGACTGAGAAGTGGGCGAAAATGATGAAGTGCTCGTCTACTGTCGCCTATCGTGATATCCAGCACCTTGTGAAAAGAGGCTTTCTCATCCCATCCGGAGACGGCGGAAGGAACACGGGGTATTACTTCAATGAGGACAATACATCTTTTCAGGTATAACTAAAAGCTAAGTCACATTTGTTATGTTCTGCTTAAATTTGTGTTTGATTTGTCCTTATACTAATCCGATTTACTTTTCACTTTTTTCATATTTTTCTTGCGTTTTACCCATTAGACGACGATAATTTTTAGTTAGATTGAAAAACCTAACATTTGGGAGGAAACAATATGAAGAAATTATTAGCTATTGCTCTTGTTTTCTGTATAGCTATCACCTCTGTATTTGCTCAGGGTGCACAGGAAGCAAAAACAACTACAACAAACGCTGACCCGCTTATCGCAGCTGCACAGCAAGAAGGCGAACTCGTCGTTTACGGCTCATGCGAGGAAGAATATCTTGCTGCAGCATGTGAGAAGTTCGAGTCTCTTTACGGAATCAAGGTAACTTATCAGCGCCTTTCAACAGGTGAAGTACAGGCTAAGATTGAGGAAGAGAACGGTAACCCGTCAGCAGACGTCTTCTTCGGCGGCACAACAGACCCGTACAACATGCTCGCTAGCGAAGGCCTTCTCGAGGCTTATGATGCAAAGAACGCGTCACACCTCACAAAGAGTGTCTATAAGAATAATGACAACTACTGGTTCGGCATCTACACAGGTCTTCTCGGCTTCATGTACAACATCGATGAACTCGAGAGACTAGGACTCGAGCCCCCACAGGATTTTGCTGACCTTATCAAGCCCGAGTACAAGGGACTTATCTGGCTGAGTAACTACAACACAGCAGGAACAGCAAAGCTCTTCTTGAATACAATCATCCAGAAGTACGGCCATGATGAGGCTATGGATTATCTTGTTGCTCTCGACAAGAACATCCAGGTCTACACAAAGAGCGGATCTGGCCCGAGCAAGAACGTCGGAACAGGAGAGTGTGTCATCGGTATCGGATTCCTCCACGACGGTATCTACCAGATTGTCGACAACGGCTACGACAACATCGGTATGGTCATTCCTTCAAGCGGGACGACATTCGAAATCGGTGCTACAGCTATCTTCAAGGGAGCTAAGCATCCGAACGCAGCTAAACTCTGGATTGAGTTTGCTCTCTCTCCTGACTGTGTCAACATTGCAAAGGAAAACGGAAGCTACCAGTTCCTCGTAATCGACAATGCAGAGCAGCCGGAAGTCGCATATGAGTTCGGCCTCGACCCGAACAACGTCATCGACTATGACTTCGAAGATGCTACAGCAAACACAAAGCAGTATGTCGAAGATGTCATGAAAGCTCTTGCTGCCGGTGGTGCCAACACTGGAGACACAACAAGATTCCAGACAAAGTAAAATCTGTCTTCTCTTAACAAGGGGTGGTGGCTTCCCGCTGCCATCCCTTTTTCTAGAAACTATAAGGAGGAAAGTATATGGCAAGAAGCCAAAGCGCAGCGCTCGACAGAAAGAAACTCCTGGCCGATCCTATCATGGTCACAACAATTGTCGTGCTTATCGCTTTCCTTACACTATTCATTCTCTATCCACTTGCAATTCTACTCGTGGATTCTTTCGTCGGTGACGGTAAGTTCGGCTTCAGTGTATTCGGCCGTATATTCCAGATGCCGACATTCACGAAGTCCATTACAAATACACTCAAGGTGGGTTTTGTTGTAGGACTGTTGTCTACAGCAGTAGGGCTATTATTTGCTTATGTTGAAGTCTATGTGAAGATGAATAAATTCGTCGGAGGACTATTCAAGGTTGTCAGTATGCTTCCTGTCGTATCTCCACCGTTTGTTCTCTCACTTTCAATGATAATGTTATTCGGTAAGGCCGGAATAATCACAAGATATGTGCTCGGAATCTACGACAACTCCGTATACGGCTTCTGGGGCATTGCGATTGTTCAGTCGCTCACGTTCTTCCCCGTCTGCTACATGATGCTCAAGGGACTTTTGAAGAATATCGACCCGTCGCTTGAAGAGGCGGCGCGCGACATGGGGGCATCGAGATTCAAGGTCTTTACCTCCGTTACTCTTCCTCTTCTTCTTCCGGGACTGGGAAATGCCTTCCTCGTTACGTTCATCGAGTCGATTGCAGACTTTGCCAACCCGATGATTATCGGAGGATCCTACGACACCCTTGCGACCACAATCTACCTACAGATTACCGGTGCCTACGATAAGCCCGGTGCTGCAGCAATGGCTGTCGTGTTGCTTTTGATAACCCTCTTCATGTTCGCCATCCAGAAGTATGTACTTGAAAAGAAGACGGCGGCAACCCTCACAGGTAAGGCATCGAGGGAGAGAATGCTCATCACAGACAAGTCTGTAAAGATTCCTCTCACTCTCTTCTGCTCGGCAGTTGCACTCTTTGTCATCATAATGTACCTGTGTGTTCCTATCGGATCGCTGTTCCCGACATGGGGTTATAAGTTCTTCCCATTCACGACAAAGTGGTACAAACTTGTATTTACACGCTATAAGGGCCTCAAGGCATTTAAGGACTCGTTCATGCTTTCGCTTATCAGTGCTCCTATAACAGCACTTCTTTCGATGATTATCAGCTACCTTGTTGTAAAGAGAAAGTTCAAGGCGAAGGGCTTCATCGAGGCTGTGAGTATGCTGGCAATGGCAGTTCCGGGAACGGTATTGGGTGTCGGTTACATCCGAGGCTTTGCGTCGGGTATCTTCCACACGGGTTTCCTCCAGGGTATATACGGCTCGGCCTTGATTCTCATCATCGTCTTTGTCGTCAGGTCTCTTCCGACAGGTACAAGAAGCGGTATATCGGCCCTGAGACAGATAGATAAGTCCATCGAAGAGAGCGCGTATGACATGGGTGCCGATTCATTTAAGGTATTCATGACTGTTACTCTTCCGCTTATCAAGGACTCGTTCCTCAGCGGACTTGTTACTGCATTTGTTAGAAGTATAACAGCTATATCTGCAATAATACTTCTTGTCACACCGCAGTTCCTCCTCATAACTGTGCAGATCAACGAATTTGCCGAGAAAGGTTCCTACGGCCTGGCATGTGCATTCGCGACAATCCTCATATTAATTACATACGGTTCTGTTTTATTGATGAATGTATTTATCAAACACTTCGGAACAAGCAGAAAACTCAAGGAGGCTAAATAATGGATAAGATAAAAAAAGGCGTCAAGCTGAACCATATTTCAAAGATTTACAAGGATCCTAAGACAGGAAAGGACTTCTATGCTGTAAAGGATACCACTCTTGAAATCAAGCCGGGCAGCTTTGTCACGCTCCTCGGTCCATCGGGCTGCGGTAAGACCACAACGCTGAGAATGATTGCAGGCTTCGAAAGCCCTGACGAGGGTGAGATTTTCCTCGGGGACGAGCCCATCAACGAACTTACTCCCAATAAGCGTGATACTGCCATGGTCTTCCAGAGCTATGCTCTTCTTCCTCACTACAACATCTTCGACAACGTTGCGTACGGTTTAAAGATAAGAAAGATGCCGAAGGATGAGATAAGAGAGAAGGTTTTGAGAATACTCGACCTGGTCGAACTCAGCGGTATGGAAGAGAGAATGACCAATCAGCTTTCAGGTGGTCAGCAGCAGAGAGTCGCACTTGCGCGTGCACTTGTCATCGAGCCGAGTGTTCTTCTCTTCGATGAGCCGCTCTCAAACCTTGATGCAAAGCTAAGAGTCCAGATGAGAACCGAGATTAGACGCATCCAGCAGGAAGTGGGAATCACGGCTATCTATGTCACACATGACCAGAGCGAGGCTATGGCTATATCTGACAAGATTATCATCATGAACAAGGGTGTTGTCGCACAGATGGGAACTCCGGAGGAGATTTACTATCATCCTGTTGATGAATTCGTTGCAGACTTCATAGGAGAGGCAAACTTCCTCAGGGGAGACTACATCGGAGACGAAGACGGCTGCGGCTTATTGAACTTCGAGGGCAATAAACTCCCTGTTCCGAAGAAAGCAGATATGACAAAAGGTCAGAACTACACAGCAGTCCTGAGACCGGAAGCGGCAAAGCTCAGTGACGAGGGGTATATAAAATGCAGGGTTATCGTATCATGCTTTATGGGCTCCTATCAGAACTACCATGTAATGGTCGGTAATACCCTTATCAAGCTTGAGGACCACAATCCCAAAAACAGAAAGATTTATAAGGTCGGTGAGGAGTGCTATCTTAAGGTTGATGCAGAAGCGCTTCACGTAATTTGACGACTATTAAGGTCACATCCGGAGAGGGGTAGGTTTATCCCTCTCCTTCTTTTATGGTTTGCACTCTTTTCAATCTCCGGTTTTACAGATGAAGTTATATTTCTCTCTCGAGAGATGGAAGATATCTTATTATTTGACTGATGCCTCATGCCTTCTTATTGACCTTATTCTCTGGCTGAGGGTGGGGTGTGAGTACTCCGTTACTATAATCCACGGGTGGGGATTAATTTCGCTGAGGGACTCGTTCATAAGCCTCTTGAGCGCGCTGATAAGAGCCTCTCCGTAACCCTCGCGAGCAGCAAAGGCGTCTGCCTCATATTCATGCTTACGGCTTATGGAATTACTGAGTGCGCCGAGAAGGATGGAAAGCGGCCAGATGATATAAGGGACAGTGAGGACGGCAAAGAGGTAGTTTACGCCATCGAAGCCGAATGATGTGTAGAGTGCGGGATACTCCAGCATCAAGCCGAGAGCGGCAATCAGAATAAGCGTTGTAAGGAACGTAAAGGGCATGGACTTCAGAATATGTTTGTATTTTGCATGAGCAAACTCATGGGCAAATACAGCTACTATTTCGTCAGTTGAGAAGTTCTCGATTAGATTGTCGTCAATCGATATCGTCTTCTCTTTCAGCCCGGAGCAGAATGCGTTTGATGTAGTTGTGCGGCGCGATGCATCCCTCACTACTATTCTCTTCACTTTGACATTGTATTTAGTGCAGAGAGATAAAAGCTTTGTCTTGAGCTCTCCGTCCTCGAGGGAATTGAACTTATTGAAAAGTTTCATCAGCGGCAGGGAGAGTGCGCTTATAAGAAGGGAGAATGAAATGAAGAAAATGCATGTCCATATAATTGCCAGGATGCCGTATCGCGAGAAGAAGAAAATGAGGGCGAAGACAATGAGGGAGAAAAGAAGAGTAAGGATGATGTAAGACTTCACTTTATCGAGGGCGAAGGTCTTCTTTGTTGTCCTGTTCATGCCGTACTTCTCTTCTATTACGAAGGTGTTGTAATAGGAAAACGGTATTTCTATCACTTCAGATACCGCAGTTACTATCAAGATGAAAAGAAAGTAGCTTAGGTATATGTTGAGACCGTCGAAGAGAGTAAAGACGGCAGCATATACATCAGCGGCGAGGAGTATGAGAGAGACAAGAAGAGATGTGATACTTGAAATTATTCCAAGCTTGATGTTTTCCTTCTTGTAGGATTTGAAGAGGCGGTACCTTTCCTCGTCATAGACGTCCCTGACTTCCTCTGGAAGCGGAAGTTTCACTGCCTTTTTTGAAAGGGAGATAAGAAAAAACGAATATAGCTCTTTTGTAATGAAAAGAATTATTACGACAGCTTTGACCATTGTTTGCTCCATGAACTTCAATCTTATTGAAAAAGAAAACTCTGACAACCGGGCATAGTCTCCAAGAAGTGAAAAAGTGATGTAAAGCGATAAAAATGTCCCGCCAAATGTTAATTAACGGGACAAAAGTCAAATTTCTGTCTGGTGAAGTGTCACTCGTGCCACTCTCTTCCGTAGTAGGAGTCCAGGTAGAGTGCCTTTATCTGGCTTATAAGAGGATAGCGCGGGTTGGAGCCTGTGCATTGGTCGTCGAATGCCTTGACTGAAAGTTCGTCGACAACAGATAAAAATTCGTTCTCGTCGACTCCCCATTCCTTGATTGATGCCGGTATATCAAGTTCCTTCTTGAGGCTTTCGATTCCCTTAATAAGTGCATCAACTCTTTCGTTGAGTGTCATTTCCGGTGTTGTGACAACGTACTCTGTGTTCTTTGTGTTGTTCACAGGAGTTGCGATGTAGTCGGCAACACGTGCGTATCTTGAAACAACGGACGGATACTCGTATTGCGGGAATGCAGCCATCTTTGTCGGGTTATCGTTGGCATTGAAGCGGATGATGTTCGTCAAAAGCAGTGCATTTGCCATTCCGTGCGGTACGTGGAACTGCGCGCCGAGTTTATGTGCCATCGAGTGGCAGAGACCCAGGAATGCGTTACTGAATGCCATGCCGGCCATTGTGGATGCATTATGAACCTTCTCTCTAGCTTTTACGTTTGTGCCGTCCTTATAAGCCTGGGGCAGGTACTTGAAGATTACTCTTGCTGCCTCAAGCGAGAGGGCATTGGTGTAGTCTGTACTCATACTCGAGACAAGTGCCTCTAAAGCGTGTGTCAGGACATCGAGACCGCAGGATGCTGTGAGACCCTTGGGCTGACCGACGGCAAGTTCACTGTCGATTATTGCCATGCTCGGTGTGAGGGCATAGTCTGCAATAGCCCACTTCATACCTGTCTTTTCATCTGTGATGATTGCAAACGGTGTTACTTCACTTCCTGTTCCACTTGTTGTAGGTATACATACAAGTTTTGCCTTCTTTCCCATATTCGGGAAAGCGTAGACACGCTTACGTATATCCATGAACCTTAATGCGAGGCCCTCGAACTTTACTTCCGGATGCTCATATAGAAGCCACATAATCTTTGCCGCATCCATAGGTGAACCGCCGCCGACAGCAATGATTACATCAGGGTTGTAAGCATTGACAAGCTGCATTGCAGTGTTGATTGTTCCAAGTGTCGGATCGGGTTTTACCTGATGGAAGACCTCTGTCTCTACTCCAATCAATTTCAAGGTGTCGGTGATTTTATCAATCATGCCGGAGTTGAAGAGGAAGCTGTCTGTAACGATGAATGCTCTCTTCTTTCCTTCAAGTTCCTGAAGAGCAACAGGAAGACAACCATATTTGAAGTAGATTTTCGGCGGCAGTTTGAACCAAAGCATATTTTCTCTCCTCTCTGCAACTGTCTTGACGTTTAAAAGGTGTTTCGGCCCGACGTTCTCGCTTATTGAGTTGTTTCCCCAGCTTCCGCATCCGAGTGTCAAACTCGGTTCGAGGCGGAAGTTGTAGATGTCGCCGATAGCACCCTGGGATGCCGGCATGTTGATAAGTACTCTGCTTGTCTTGACTTCTCTTCCGTAGGCATTGACCTTGTCGTCCATCTTTTCGTCGCAGTAGAGAACCGATGTATGTCCGAATCCTCCCATGGAGATGAGTTTAGCTGCCATATCACAACCTTCTTCAAAAGTCTGGCATTCATACATGCCGAGAACAGGGGAGAGCTTTTCGTGTGCAAACGGCTCATCGAATGTGATGTTCTTTACTTCTCCGATAAGAACCTTTGTGTTCTCAGGTACACTGAAGCCTGCGATTTCGGCGATTTTATATGCCGGCTGTCCGACAATCTGAGGGTTGACCGAGCCTCTCTTGGGGTCGAGGATAATCGGAGAGAGCTTTGTCATCTCATCCTTTGTGAGGAAGTGAGCTCCTTCTTCCTTCAAGAGTTTCTTGACTTCCTTGTAGATATTCTTATGGCAGATTACAGTCTGCTCGGAAGCACAGATCATACCGTTATCGAATGTCTTACTCATGAGGATGGAAGCAACAGCCATCTTCAAATTAGCACTCTCGTCGATGAGTGCGGGTGTGTTCCCGGCGCCTACTCCTATTGCAGGCTTGCCTGAAGAGTATGCACTCTTGACCATGCCCGGCCCTCCGGTTGCAAGAATCAGGTTAATATACTGGTGCTTCATGAGGTAATCGGTCTTCTCGAGTGTCGGCTCGTCAATCCATCCGATGATGTTCTCCGGAGCTCCTGCCTTCACTGCTGCCTCAAGAACTATACGTGCAGCATCGACTGTGCACTTCTTTGCCCTCGGGTGCGGGCTGAAGATGATTGCATTTCTTGTCTTGAGTGCGATAAGGGCCTTGAAGATAGCCGTACTTGTCGGGTTTGTCGTCGGGATGATTCCACATATTACACCCTTTGACTCGGCAATCTTCTTTATTCCGAATCCCTTGTCTTCTTCTATGATGTCACAGGTCTTGTCATCCTTGTATTTGTTGTAGATATACTCAGCTGCAAAGTGATTTTTAATAACCTTATCTTCAACAATTCCCATTCCTGTCTCTTCAACTGCATCTAGGGCAAGAGGTATTCTGGCATTGTTGGCGGCAATTGCAGCCTGACGGAAAATCTCGTCGACTTTCTCCTGTGGGTAAGTAGCGTAAACGCGCTGCGCGTTCTTGACGCGGGTAATCATTTCCTCCAGTTCAAGCTGGCCGGGAAAGAGTTCTTTGGCTTCTGACATGTTGTGTCTCCTATAATCGATATAAACTTATAGATAAAAATTTAGACACTGTCAATACATTTTGGATAAATTTTTATTCAATTACTAATGCCTTGAGTTTAAAGGAATAAGACGATGCAAAATGCGATGACAAACAATAGCAGATATTTTTATATACCGTCAACCTTTCTTCTATTCAAAATGATTTTTTTACTGGATAATCATCACGTGTTTAAATATTACATACTTGAAGTCTTTGTTCAGATTGCAATTGCATCGTACGCGCCGTATGTGCAGATAGTACTGCGCAACAAGGGTTATTCCTACGGCCTGACGGGGGTCATAATCGCACTCGGGCAGGTCGCGGCGATTGTCGGGCCTTTGTTGATTTCCACTCAGACCGACAGAAGGGGAAAGACAAAGCCCTATCTCATTATTGCTGCAGGAGTAAGCATCATCAGTGCTGTTCCTTTTTACCTATGCGGGAACACTGCTCTTGTAATAGTAAGCGTCTTCATACTTGATGCATTCTTCTGGAGCTTCAATCCTCTTTGTGACGGTTTTATAAACAGGAAGCTCGGAAAGGAGCGTTATAAGTACGGCATAATCAGAGCGGCGGGAACATTCAGCTATATGGCGGCCCTTGTCTTCTTCGCCGTCACAGGATTTCCCGACGAGAGCAATAATACTTCAATTTTGACATCTTTCCTTATTTTCATCTCATTGTTGATGGTGTCTTTTTTGATTCAGAGTGATGATGGAAGAGAGAAGAAGAAAGGGGAGAGGAAGTCTTTCTCGTTCTCCTGGTTTAACAGGAATTTCTACATCTTCATGCTGATTGTCTTCTTTACGCGTATAGGTCAGTCTGTTGTCGAGAAACTTCTTGCTTCCTACATGACGGAGAGTCTCCACCTCGGAGGATACTTCTCCCTCTTTATCGCCATCGGAGCACTTTTCGAGTTTGTGTCCATGATAATCTTCGGCCGTCTTCTCGAGAAAAAGAAGGTGACGCCACTTTTTATGCTGCTTTTATCGAGCATTGCACTCTTTATAAGGCTCTTGATGTACCTTATTCCGAACATCTATGTATTTGCACTTGCCCAGACACTTCACGGCCTTACCTTCGGCGCCTGCCATGTTGCGGCAACAACATATACATCTGAAAATGTTTCAAGCGAGCACTATGAAGTGGGTATGGCCATATATTGGGCTGTTGCGACAAACTTTGCCGAGATGCTCGGCTCTCTATGCGGGGGCTTTGTCATCGAGAAGTGTGGATACCCGATACTCTTTGCCTCCTATTCCCTCTTCCCCTTTGTTGCAACAGTACTTCTTCTTGTTTTTTTCAGGAGACTGGGTTCTTCTCAAGACGTGAAAAATAAGTAAAGAAGCATATGGTAATCAAGGTAGAGCACAACAGCCATCCGAACGGGTAACCCATAGCAATCGAAAGTACCGTGTTCGATATGTAGTTCTTCATTATAAAGAGATAGACCTGCCTCATAAGAACGAAGGAGAAGAGCATGATGACCATCGGAGCCTGACTCTTCCCCGCGCCCCTGAGTGCACTTCCGTATACCTGATTGAAGGTGCAGAGTATATAGAAGGGACTGAGAGTCCTGAGAAAGAGTGTTCCGTACTTGACGACTTCACTCTCGTCTGCGCTTATGAAGAATTCAACAACACGAGGAGAGAAGTAGACAATCGGGATAAGAAGCAGAATAGTGACGATGATGCCGCTGAGGAGGGCTTTGTTGGCGCCGTCACGCGCTCTCTTTACATTCCCCGCTCCTATGTTCTGCCCGACAAACGTCATTGCTGCAAGTCCCAGCGACTGCATTGGAAGGAATAATAGCTGATCGACTTTTGAGTAGGCCGTCCAGCCTCCCATGACGTCGGTACCGAAGTAGTTGATATAAGACTGGACAAATACGTTGGAGAAGGACGTAACTGCCATCTGCACTGCACTCGGAAGGCCGATAAGAATAATCGATTTCAATATTGATGTGTCAAAGCATAACTTCTTGAAACTGACTTTTATAGGGCTGTCTGTTTTGAAGAGTGCGACTATCGTCAGCACTGCAGATACTCCCTGACTGATTATTGTCGCCCACGCGACTCCTGCCGTCCCCATATTGAAATAGATGACGAACACCAGGTCGAGGACAATGTTGAGAAGGGCGGAAATGCATAAGAAGATAAACGGAAGACGTGTGTTTCCAACGGCGCGGAAGATGGCGGATCCCATGTTATAGAGCATGAGGCCGATTAAGCCGGCAAAGTAAATCGAAAGGTATATCTCCTGCTCGACGGCAACTTCCTCGGGGGAGTTCATCATATCGAGAAAGAGAGGAATCATCCCCAGTCCCAGAGCTGTCATGACAGTGCTCAATATAAGCATGAAGATGATGAACGTATGTGTTGCGCGCGAGATGTTCTCCTCGTCCTTAGCTCCGAAGTATTGTGATATTACAACGCTTGCACCGGTGGAGAACCCACCGGCAAAGCCTATGAGCATATTGGTTATCGAGCTGACGGTGCCTACGGCGGAGAAACTGTTCTTCCCGACGAAATTCCCTACGCACCAGGTATCGAAGGTGTTGTATAGCTGTTGGAAAAGCTGACCCATGAGAATAGGAAAAGCAAATGATATAATCAGCGGGTATATGCTTCCTCCCGTCATGTCGAGAGTAGAGTTGTTCTTTTTCAATCTGTTGTCCTTTTCTCTTACGATATATCTAAAAGGCGGTTTTGTTAAGAGAAAGAAAATGCCACCGGAAAAGGTGGCAGGAGGAGTTATGAAAAAAAACTGGAACAAATAAAAATAGCTACCGTTATGATAGCTATTCTTCCTTTGTTTCTTCCATTCTCCCCGGGAGGGATTTGAACCCCCGACAGGGTGGTTAACAGCCACCTGCTCTACCGACTGAGCTACCGGAGAATGTTTCAACAGAAGCACTTTAGTTCAAAAGCCGATTAGATGTCAATAGAGAATGGGAAAAAATGAAAAAAAGCTGAAAAGAAGGTTTCGGCATGGTGTTTCAAATTAAAAAGTGAGGAGATATGATGGCAGTGAAATGAGAAAGTCTGCATTTGTCCCGAAATGATGGCAGTTTACGAAATTTTCGTTGTTGATTTTTGCTAATTTAAATCATAGCATATAATTAAAGTTGCCGGGAGGGATTGATTATGGGGTCGAAGGACAGCACGACAAAAGAGTATATAAGAGACAACAGGGTATTTGCGGATGCATTCAACTACTTTCTTTATGACGGGGAAAGCGTAATCGACCCGGATGACCTAAAAGATCTCGATTCAACGGAACTTGCAATACCGTATTACGAAGACGAAAAGGGATTGCAGACCGAGAGCGAGCAGAGATTCAGGGATGCGCTGAAGGAAGCAGTCATCATGTGCAATGATAAGGCGACCTATGTCATTCTCGGCGTCGAGAATCAGAGTGACATAAATTATGCAATGCCCGTGAAGAACATCGTCTACGACACCCTGCAGTACAGCAGACAGGTGACAAAGATGGCAAAGCTCAACAGAGAGAAATGGAAGAAGTCACATCCCGGGGAAAAGCCGAAACAGGAGGAGTTTCTTTCAGGTATTGAAAAAGAAGACAGGCTTACTCCTGTTATTACGCTTGTCATCCACTTCGGAGACAATAAATGGGACGGGCCGATGACGCTAAGGGAAATGATGTCGACTGACGACGAGAAGATTCTCTCCTTTGTTCCGGACTACAGAATGAATCTTATCGAGCCGGCAGGAATGACAAGTGAGGAGATAGGAAAGTTCCGCTCTACGCTGAGGGAAGTCTTCAATTTCATAAAATATTCAAAAAACAAGGAAAAGCTGTTAGAGTATTTAGAGAAAGAGGAAAGGATGACTCATCTTGATGTTGAAGCAGCCAAGGTGATAAAAGCTGTAACAAACTCAAGGATTAACATTCCAGAAGGAATGGAGGAGGTTGACATGTGTCAGGCTGAAAGGGAATGGGGAATGGAGCAAAAAGCGGAGGGACGAGCGGAGGGACGAGCAGAGGGACGAGCAGAGGGACGAGCAGAGGGACGAGCAGAGGGACGAGCAGAAGGACGTAATGAAGGAAAACTTCAGATTTCTAAGCTTATAAATATCCTTTTTGATGAAAACCGTCTTAATGACATAAAGCGTGTCACCGAAGACAAAGACTACTGCGATAAGCTCTTGAAAGAGTTCAACCTCGATGTATAGGTGACTAACATATGTCATTCAATGACTCAGCGTTTACCATCTCTGAAGAAGGGGATACAGAAAATATGTGTCTTGCTGAGAAAGAATGGGGAATAGGAAAATACAACGAAGGGTTTATCGAAGGGTTTATCGAAGGGTATGAAGAAGGGTATGAAGAAGGGTATGAAGAAGGGCTGCGTCTGGTGGCGAAACTTGTAAATACACTTCTCTCGGAAAACAGACTTGAAGACGCAAAACGTGCAGCCGAAGACAAAGAGTACCGTGAAAGACTCATGAGAGAGTTCAATCTGGAATATTAGTTTTGCTATTTGGTTGTAGAAAAATTCTAACTATGTTGAAAGAGACAGCCACCCGAAAAGGGTGGCTCTATGGTTATTTAGTCGTCTTGTATTCTTTTGGTACCGGATTCCTTCCATCCCAGATAATCTGTCTGAAATGCATCGGGTCTGTGTTTCCTTCGGTGTTGATCATGAAAATCAACGAGTCCTCGTTTATGTTGAGTGCCTCTTTGAGCTTATCATCCTCATTTTCTGTAAGGAGAGAATAAAGTGCGCCAAGCGGAACTGCACCGCTTTCACCGCTTATGACAAACGGGTCGCCTTTGAGAGGACAGGAGAGTATTCTCATACCACGTGCTGCAATATAGTCAGGAACTTTGATGAAGATGTCCGCATTGTGGGAGAGAATGTCGAATGCAATCGGGGATGCTTCTCCACATGCCAGTCCTGCCATGATTGTATCTAAATCTCCCTTTACGCTGTGGCACTTTCCATCTCCGGCTTTGATTGACTCATATACGCATGGTGCCTTGTCGGGTTCGACAACGATGAAGAGCGGTGGGTCTTCAGGGAAGAGTGCACTGTAGAAGCCGACGACAGATGCTGCGAGCGCGCCCACTCCTGCCTGCACGATAACGTGTGTTGGTTTCTGTATGCCCATTCCAGAGAACTGCTCCTGCGCCTCTAAAAGCATAGATGTGTAGCCCTGCATAATCCATGTGGGTATTTCACTGTATCCAGGCCATGATGTGTCGCTTATTACATACCATCCGTATTTCTCAGCGTCCTCTGCTGCACGCCTTACTGCATCGTCATAGTTGCCGTCTACTACGATGACCTCTGCACCGTACTTCTTTATTGCATCTATACGTGCCTGTGTTGTCTCGGAGTGGACATAGATCTTGCATTTGTGTCCGAGCATCTTTGCTGCCCACGCAAGGCCTCTGCCGTGGTTGCCGTCGGTTGCTGAGCAGAATGTAATATCACCAACCTTGTCATGGCACTCCTTACTTACAAGGTACTCGAAGCTGAGTTCTTCTTTCTCCTTTCCCAGGAGCTTCTTTATGAAGCGGTAGATGGCAAATGAGCCTCCCATGACTTTGAATGAGTTGAGCTCGAGTCTCATGGCCTCGTTCTTGATGTAGATGCCTCCTACACCGAGCATCTGAGAAAGGTTCGGAAGGGCAAGAAGCGGTGTCATCTTATATCCCGGAATCTGGCGGTGGAATTTCCTTGCTTCGCGTGCAATCGAGACAGGGAACATCTCTTCTGCCTTACCCGGGTCTTTCTTTGATAAATCTCCATTGTTGTGGATTATGTATTCGTAATCGTTGATCATATCTCACCTCTATTGCAAATATGTTAATAATATTTTTATAAATTGCAATATTCCTAAAGAATTATTTAAAAGTTTACGAATACATAAATATTGCCTGAAAACTTTAATGTAATGCTAAGGTAATTGAACTACCTCGCACTAGAAGTACGAGGAATCTTGGTTCCTGCTTCTCAGGTTC
>CAVIUT010000044.1:0-15321 GCA_963646155.1 Eggerthellaceae bacterium
TGACTCGTCTGAGGGCTCTTTGAGCTGTCATAATCCCCTATTTGGTAAATCTGGGATGTGAAAAGTAACGATTTTTGTGGCGATATGCCACCGCAATGGCGCTTATAATGTAAAAATGGGTTCGGCGTCCATTTTATGTTCTACTTGTAAAATCGGAAAACATGCTGATTTAATATGTAGAAATGAGGATATCACGGCCTCTGAGAAAGAGATATGCATGACGGTAATTTGAAAATATGAGTGAAGTTGAGGAGAGGGGGGCTGTCCTGTGAGAGTTATGGGCATTGAAAACATGTGTGCCAACCGGAGAATAACCCATGGTTTAAGGTTTATCGGAAATCTTAACGAGAAAATTTTATTATAAGGAGTGTCGGGATTGTCTACCCGATGAATTGAAAATGTCAGAAAGAAATTTAATTGCACGTTCTTTTATTCTATGTGCAAGTCTTTGTTTGATTTTGGCTGTGTTCACCGGTTGCTGTACCAGTGCATCTTCCTCTTCTACTGTCGCAGACACAGTTGTTTATGGAAAGATCTATACAGCAAATTCTAATCAGGAATATTGTGAGGCATTTGCTGTCAAGGATGGCAGATACATTTACGTGGGAAGCAGGGATGGAGCTGAAGAATATATAAAGGACGGTGTTACGGAAGTTCTGGACTACAGCGATGGTTTTGTTATGCCGGGCGCAACGGAAGGACACGGTCACTACATAATGAGTTCAGTTATGTCTTCTTTGGATTTGATCAGAGCAACATCGACAATCGAAAGCCTGCTTGATTTTGCAGAGGAGGTATGTGAAAGAAACCCCTCGGCTTCACTTTACCTGACTTTTGGCTGGGATAACGTTGAACTCACCCCCGCTAAAGAAACAATCAACATGAGAGAAGAGCTGGATAAAATCTCCAGCGATAAACCCATGGTTCTGATAGATAACACCGGCCATAATATCTTTATGAACTCAAAGACCATCGAAATGGCAGGAGTGACGGCCGAAACAGAAATTGAAGGAGGGTCTTTTTCTAAAGATGAGTATGGAAACCTCCTGGGCCTGGCGAGCGATTCAGCTATGAATTATGTCATGAGTAAGGTTGTGCAGCCGGCAAACTTTATTACCGCCGAGGATTTTGTGGAAGCTGTTACAAATGGACAGAACATGCTTCATGCAGATGGATATACATATTATCTTGATGCTTATACTTCATATTTCGGGGAATCTGCGTTCAAAGGAATCAGTGAATACGACAAGAACATCGGGCTGGAAATTTGTATGGAGGCGACATACAAAATCGATTCGTTTGTAGAGAATTTGGATGCATGCATCGAAGAAGTTGTTTCATATAAAAACAAATATACGACAAAGCGATTTAATCCGGATTGTATTAAGCTTTTCGTAGATGGTGAATGTGTTGAGTCAATGTCGGGGTGGGTCATCGAACCATATAAGGATGGAACATACGGAACTCAGGTTTGGAAAGATGAAGATATGGACTACATAGTAAAAAAGGCGAATGAGAGTGGAATTTCAGTCCATGTTCATTCTTCCGGCGACGCTGCAACTGAGCAGGCCGTGAATGCTATGGTTAAAGCGGATGATGTTAAAATAGAAGGTGCCAGAAACTCTTTGGGGCACTGCTTCGGTTTGACAGACGAAACTATGGATCTGATGGCTGAATACGGCATTGCATCTGCAACGAATATCGGATGGCGTTTTTACATTAAATCGGGTGATGGTTTTGATGGAGAAGCATATATCGAGGATAATTTCTCTTCATTTGACTGGTATATCCTCGGTTATCCTTTGGCGTCTCAGATTGACAGGGGTATTGTTATGGCATCTTCCACAGATTACCCGTCGAATGTTTATGGGCCGACAGATATTCTGAATATTATCGAAATTGCAGTTAATGGGACAATGGATCCGGAAGTAAGTACTTATCCGGAAGGTTATGAAATCGGCTCTTTCTCTCAAAGCGAATTTATTACATTGCCTCAGGCTTTGGACGTCATGACAATCAATGGTGCTGAATTATTGGGCATTGATGGAGAAAGAGGTTCTATTGAAACGGGAAAATATGCCGACTTCATCTATCTTGATAAAGATATTTCTTCCATTCCGGTAGACACTATTCATACAGCTAATATTTCAAAAGTCTACTTTGAAGGGGATGAAGTATATAGTTTGAATTGAGATTGTGCTGACTCTGAAGGAAGACTAAGCAATGTGAAGACAAGTTTTTGCCCGCAGGCGCCTACAAAGCCACCTTATACTTTCTATAAGGTTGCAATTTGATGTATTTGGTGGCAACTCCCTTCATATGTAATATACTGCAGTCAAAAGAGGAATTTTTCATCAAAAATTGAAGCACAGCACTTGAGTCACCTCGGCCCCTTTTCAAGATTACGATGTGGGGCTGTGTTTATTGAAAGATGATGGTAGAAAGAGGTTGTTGACAGCCTCGGGTGACAAAAGTTTTTAATTTTTTCCTTGCGGGAATGTGAAAAGTGTGAAACAATCATTCCGTTGCAGAAATGTAACTCCCTAAAAGGGGACAAGGAGGTTGCCGCTGGATGATTCCCGCGGTATTTTTTTTTATTTCCTCAGAATTCCGTCTGAATGGAATTCAGCTTCTCGAGCAGATCTGAGTGATAAAAGAATTTATCAAGCGCAATTATTCCTGCGCCTTCTATTGTCGCATTGTCACCACGCTTTGCTCTTTCAACTTTTATTTTCCTCTCCGGAGGGAGAAGTGATGTCAGTTTTGCATTGAGGGAAGTGTACAGAGCGTCGTCAAGCTGTGCCAACTCGCCTGTCAGGACAATGCTTTCTGCTCCGAGAGCCTGTACAGCCTCTGAAAGCGCAAAAGCCATAAGGGGTAGAACGTTCTCTACTTCAGCTTTTCCCTCATCACTTGAGAGAATCCTGCGGTATTGTGTTAATCCTGTTGCATCTTTTATCTTCAAACCGGATGCCACAGCATTGAGGCACCCGTCGGCACCACAGGAGCATTTATAACCTTTTGTCACTTTCATGTGTCCGATTGTGGGAAGAATGTGTAGGAACTTCTCCTCGTATGCTCCCTCTATATTGTCGCCCCAAGATATGTAAAGCCTTTTCTCTTTTTTCTCCTCTTCCATTTCGGCTCTTGCCTGTGCTTCGGAAAGGGAAGAGTATATAACCGGCCATGGGAAGAAGGACTCTTCGATTTCGCTTGCCGTTTTGCTGATTACTGTTACACCGTAGATGGTGGGGTTGTCGGAAAGCATTTTCTTCACGAACGAGCTTATTTGACGAAGCATATTTTCGTCCTTGGGAAAGCGCTCGAAGCGCAGTACCTGTCCCATCGGGTTCGACGCAGATGCTGTGACAGTCGAAGATGAGAGGACGAAGGAGAAAACCCTTCCCTTCGTTCTTGTCACTGCCAGCTTTGTTGATGGGCGGCCTTGTGTGGTGTTGTCTTTTTCTCCGCTTTCTATAAGGCCTTCCTTTATCAGCGCATCTGTTATTTCAGATATCGAGACCTTGTTTATGCCGAGTTCTCTCGATAGTTCTGCGCGCGACATCTCACCCTTACGCAGGGCGTTGAGTACTTTTATTCTGTTTATTTTTCTTGCATTATCGGGTCGTGAGAAATCCATAAGAGAAGTGTAACACAAAGCACGATTTTATTCTTGCCGTTTCTTTCCCCCTTTATTATCTTTTCACTTATGTGGAGGATATATGGCAGACAAAAAGTTTAAAACAGAAGTTGCGGACCTTCTGCATCTATTAATCCATTCCCTTTATTCAAATAAGGAAATATTTGTCCGTGAATTGATATCGAACGCATCAGACGCCATAGATAAGCTTAAGTATCTTTCGTTGACTGACGGCCCTCTCAAGGGTTATTCATTCGAGCCGAGAATCCAGATTTCATTTACAGAGGAAGGTGAGAGAACCCTCACCATCAGCGATAACGGTGTCGGTATGAATGAAGAGGACCTCAATAACGACCTCGGTACAATCGCATCTAGCGGCACAAAGAAGTTCCTCTCATCCTTGACAGAGGATGCAAAGAAGGACTCCAACCTCATCGGACAGTTCGGTGTCGGCTTCTATTCTGCATTCATGGTTGCAAAGAAAATTGAAGTTCTTTCAAGAAAAGCAGGAGAAGATGAGGCATGGCTCTGGTCATCGGAGGGTGAGACAAGCTACTCGATCGAGAAGGCTGAGAGAGCCGAGCAGGGAACAACAGTCAAGATTTATCTCAACGATGATGATTCGACATACGCAACACGCTGGACACTCGAGAATTTAATCAAGAAGTACTCCGACCATGTCGCTTACCCGATTTATCTTGAGTACGACCAGACTCACTATGAGGATGAGAAGGACGAGAAGGGCGAGAGCAAGAAGACAGTCGAGCACAAGAACGAGCAGATTAACTCATGTTCAGCACTCTGGAGACGAAACAAGAGTGACCTCAAGGATGAGGACTATAAGGAGTTCTACAAGAACAACTACTCTGATTATGAGGATCCTCTTTTCTACCTGCACACAAAGGCTGAAGGTACAACAGAGTACACAACACTCTTCTTCATCCCGGCAAAAGCTCCTTTCGACATGAACTATGCAGACTATAAGCCGGGTGTCAAACTCTATGTCAAACGTGTGTATATAACAGATGATGACAAGACGCTTCTCCCGCCTTACCTGAGATTTGTGCGCGGTGTTATCGACAGTGAGGATCTGCCTCTCAATGTATCGAGAGAGATTCTCCAGGAGAATAAGATAATGGCAGCCATCCGTAACGGGTCGGTTAAGAAGCTACTTGGAGAGTTCAAGAAGATCAGTGAGAACAATCCCGAGCTCTTTGAGAAGTTCATCTCTCAGTACAACAGACCTCTCAAGGAAGGACTTTATTCAGACTATGCAAATAGAGATCTTCTTCTCGACATTGTAAGATACCACTCCTCTGAGAAGGAAGGATGGGTATCGCTCAAGGAGTACAAGGAGAGGATGAAGGAAGGCCAGAAGGCTATCTACTATATTGCCGGGGGAACGGAAAAGATTCTCAAAGCATCTCCGCTTGTACAGGCTTTCAAGAGCAAAGGATACGAAGTACTTATCCTTGACGAGGATATAGACGAACTTGTAATTTCGTCTGTATATGAGTACGACAAGCTTCCTCTCAAGGCTATCAACCGCTCGGACGCCGTTGACGAGATTTCAACAGAGGAAGAGAAGAAGGCTAACGAAGAGAAGAGTCCTCTTTCTGATAAGATAACATCGGCTCTCGGCGACAGGGTTAAGAAAGTCATCGTTTCTTCGAGATTGGGAGATGCACCGTCATCTGTCATTATCGACCAGAATGACCCGTCCCTCGAGATGCAGCGCCTTATGAAGCAGATGGGAGGTCCTGTCGAGGACGTCAAACCTATTCTGGAGGTCAACCCGTCTTCCTCTCTTGTAAAGAGAATCGAAGATAGCAAGGACGATGAGGAGGTGAAAACACTCTCAATCGTTCTTCTTGGACAGGCTCTTATCCAGGAAGGTATTATGCCTAAAGACCCGGGTGAGTTTACACAGGCTTTGACAAAGGCTTTCAATTAGAATATGTGCACCGGAGAAATCCGGTGCATAATTAATCTTGTCTCTCACTGCTGTGAGGGAATATCAACTTTCTTCTTTTAAACACTTGGAATCGACATAAGTGGCAATGAGCTTCTCTGCCTTGTGTATTCTATGCTTCAGGACAGTGAATTCTTTTTCTTTTTTCTTAACTTTTCCATTATTCCAATCAAGATAAAGAGACCTGTTGATTTCAATCATCACGGAAAGGAGGTTTGGATTTTTTTCAAATCCCACAGGAATCATGGTGCCTGAGAAAGGATTGTTAATCTTCACAGAGTAGCCGAAATCTTTGAAATAGCTGACGAGAATGTCGACAAGTTCCCGGGGTGTATGAAGAGAATCTGTTCCGATACATACAGCGGGCCTTCCATATGCTTGGTTGATATCACACTTGTAAGGAGTATCGCTGAATGAGTGACAGTCGAGAACAAGTGCGTATTTATGCTCCATGAGAGCTTCTTCGGCATATTGGGACAAGGCACGATGATATGGGTCGTAGTATTCTTCAATCATTTTCTTCCTGTGGTCCAGCTTATAGGTCACAAGCCTCTTAAGGTTATGGTCGTGGGTATAACATACACCCATTCCTATTACGCTCATCTCTTCATTACTCTCGTCTTTATATCTTTCCATATCGCATAGAAGCCTTGAGAGGGGAGAAACGAGAGGCTTTCCTATTCCGTTGATGAAGAGCTCATCTGTATACCAATCTGTCATATATGGTATTTCTTTCCTGTAATCCTCTAATATCTGATTGATAACGTAGTACCTTCCGCCACAGGCGTTGTATGCCAGACCACTCGGCTCATGAAAAGGACGGGGGATGGCGCATCTGGGTAATAAAGTTGATGAGTGGGGGATGTTCAGAATAATAGAACTGGACATATTATCTCCTTTTAGCCGATTGTTTTGGGATGCCGGCAAGTTGGATAGTAAATCCACATCCATAAATCACTCTACGCAGGCAGAGAAGATAGAACTGGGTGCTTGAAAAAAAGAAAAGACCATCACAGGTCCGCCTCTTCCTTTAGCAGATAACGGCTGCAAGCAGAAGTTCAAATCCCGATGATTTATACTAGCGCATTGTGATGTCTTTGTCTATTATTTCTTATCGAGTCCGATAAGGTATATTTCAAATGAGTCATCCCTGCACGCCTTGGGCTTGAATGGTTTTGCCTTACTAAACATCTCTCTCATTTTCTTCAAAATTTCAACCTGTCCTCCGCCCTGGAAAATCTTGATGACAAGATTGCCGTGGGTTTTGAGCTGCTCCTCGGCAAGCATTACAACCTGCTCCGCAAGCCACTCCGAGCGTGTTGTATCGACTGTTCTGTTTCCCGTGGTCATCGGTGCTGCATCTGATATTATTGCATCATACGGCCCGAGCTCGATAAGACGCGTCCTGTTCTCCTTCGAGAACGCGTCCCCGACAATTGCCGTAACCGTTGGAGGTACGGGGTTGAGAGATAAGGGATTAAGGTCGACGGAGACAATCTTTCCATTGCCCTTTAAAAGCTCGCGGTGTGTAAAGAGTGTCCAAGAGCCCGGTGCTGCACCGACATCGAGTACGCTGTCGCCGCTTTTTATGAGATGGTGGGCTGAGTTGATTTCCTCGAGCTTATAGACGCTACGCGCAGGATATCCCTCCCTGTGTGCCCTCTGTGTATAGGAATCTGCTTTATCACGACGACTATTTGCCATTTTTCACCTCGCTTCAATTAAACAATCTTTTCTTTTGTTTTTAAAGATTGTTATAATCCTTTCGTGAAAAATTCAATTATCAACAGACAGTTCAGATATAAAAACATAAATTCCTGGGCTTTTATTCTGGCTGTAAATGTAATCGTGTATCTAGGTGTTCAGCTTTTCTCGAACATCGTCTACTACACGTCCCTTGTACCTTTATATATCTATTTTAAGCACTACTACTGGCAGTTCTTCACATATATGTTCACCCATGCCTCCTTCTGGCATTTACTCTCGAACATGTTTGTACTTTTTGTCTTTGCGCCTGTAATCGAGCGTAAGATAGGAACTGGGGAATTTCTCCTCTTCTATCTACTTGTAGGTGTTCTATCCGGCGTTGCATCCTATTTCACATACTGGTACAGCGGAATGTACTACACGGTGCTGCTTGGTGCTTCAGGTGCGATATACGGCTTGATGTTTTTATTCACCATGCTCTTTCCCGAGGCTGTACTTCTTATTTTCGGCCTGATTCCAATCCGCGCGCCGCTCTTGATTCTCATCTACTTCTTCATCGATTTCTTCGGTATGTTCAGTACAGATGGAGTTGCCCACCTCGTTCATCTCTACGGCCTATTGTTTGCACTGCTGTATTCTATCATAAGAATGAGGATGAACCCTTTGAAGAAGTGGGGACTCTTATGAAATTCCGGGACACCGTAAGGACGATAAGACAGTCCAGGCCGGTGAGGGATGTATTGGAGTACAGGGAAGGAAAGCTTGATGTTGTTGTGACATCCTCTTCGCTCTTTTCAGATATCAACGCCTCCCTTCCTTCTCCCGATATCATCGAATACTTATACGACATTTCATCCTCTTCCTCCGATGATTTGAGGGTTGTGCTACCCGAAGAATGCGATGAGGGCGAAGTGAAGCGCGTATACACCAACTACCTATCTCTTGGCGTGAAGAAAGACATGAGGGAGTACCGTTCGATTATAATCAAGATTCTCGCCTTTCTTCTCTTCGGCGTCGTTGTTCTTACTCTTTCGTACTTTCTCGAGGGATTCAAAAACCGCCTCATTGCAGATACCGTCAACATAATCGGCGGCTTTGCTGTCTGGGAGGCGGCGGAGGTCTTCTTCTTCACACGCAGCGAAAAGAAGAGGGAAATCATAATGAAGCTCAGGCTGATTAACGCCGAGTGGAGAGCCCGATCATAAGCCGTACTCGTATTTTATATCTGCATACTGCTTCTTTATTACGTTATATATTATGTCGAGCTTTTCATTGTGGTGGATGAATGCACTCTTCATTGCATTGATTGTAATCTTCTCGAGGTCCTTTAAATCCATATTATAATTTTCAACTGCAATACTCATCTCCTTTGTAAGGTTCGTGTCGCTCATAAGACGGTTGTCAGAGCATAGGAAAACACGGAAATGATTTTTGAAGAATATGGGGAAGGGGTGCTCCTCGTATGATGAAACAGCTCCTGTCCCGACATTGGATGTAAGGCACATCTCAAGTGGAATACGCTTATCTACTACATAGTTGGCAAGGCTTCCCATCTTTACTATCTCGCCGTTCTCTATTGTCATGTCTTCGACAAGTCTTGTGCCGTGTCCTATTCTGTCGGCGTGGCAGATTTGTATTGCCTGCCAGATGGACTCGAGCCCGAATGCCTCTCCCGCGTGTATTGTTATGTTGAAGTTTTTGCGTCCTATGTAGTTGAATGCTTCGATATGCTTCTTTGCCGGGTGTCCGCTTTCGTCTCCTGCTAAATCAAAGCCGACAACACCGCGGTCGGAGAATGCAACGGCAAGCTCTGCTATCTCAAGTGAGAGCAGTGGGCTTTCATTACGCATTGCGCAGAGAATCAGACCGTATTCGACTCCAGTCTCCCTGCGTCCTGCGTCGAGACCCTTGATTACTGCCGTTACGACTTCTTCAAGGTTCAGACCCATTTTGGTGTGAAGCTCGGGTGCGAATCTGATTTCCGCATAGACTACATTTTCCTTGGCTAAATCGAGAATCTCTTCTTTAGCAACTCTGTAGAGGGCTTCCTTATCCTGCATTACCCCTGTAGTGTACTGGAATGTTTCAAGGTAGAGTGTGAGGGATTTCTTCACGCATCCCTGTATGAACCATTTTCTCAATTCGTCATTGTCATATGACGGGAGCATTATGCCCCTTTCCTTTGCCAGTTCTATGATGGTCTGGGGTCTTAGTCCTCCGTCAAGATGTTCATGTAGCTCGACTTTGGGCACTTTTCTTATGATATCTAAATTCAACATGGCTTCATTATAACGGGTTATTGTTAATAAACAAGAAAGAAAAGAAAAGGCCGTAATGTGCATTTTTCTTAACATCGGCCCTGTATTTTCTTTAATAAATTGCAATTAGTTATATAAAAATTGTGATTTTTTCGTCTCGAACTATTTACAAAAAAACTAATGTTATTCATTATTTGGATAACGGGAGACGTAAAATGTCAAAGACAAATGAATCATTAAATAAGAAACTGCTCCAGGCAGCAGTATCAGGAACAAAGGCAAGAGATATCAAGGAACTTGTCGAAAAGGGTGCTGATGTCAACTGCCACAACGAATGGGGACTTAGTCCTGTCATGCTCGCAAGCCAATACAATCATTCTATAGCTGTTCTTAAAGAGCTTATTGCTGACGGTGCTGATATCAATGAGTGTGAGCCGAAGTACAAGTCAAACTCACTTCATCTTGCAGCCAACTCATCAAAGAACCCGAAAGTTATCGAGACTCTTCTCGAGGCAGGCTCTGATCTCGAGTGCAAGAACTACCTGGGCGAGACAGCGCTCATCCTTGCAGTCAATACAAACGATGAGACAAAGATTACAACTCAGCTTATCAAGAGCGGGGCAGATATCAACGCACAAGACTATCAGGGACACTCTGTTCTCGAGTATGCAAAGGCTGTAAAGAAGACTTACATTGTAAATCTCTTGAAGTCACTCGGTGCTAACTGAGGCTAAGTATTATGGTTCTACGGGGAGGTGTATGCCTCCCTTTATTTATTTTCCGGCCAGACAAAATGAGAGTTGAGTTTTGCTTCTCCGTTGTCTATAAGAATATCCTCGCCGCTCATCGATTTGTTGATTACGGTAATGAAGTAAATCCACTCGGCAATTTCTTCCTCCGTCGCCCACTTCTTCAGCGGAGTGAGAGACATGATTTCGTCCCATAGTGCCTTGTCCTCGATGACAGGCCTGTTGGATTCGGTTAATACTCCTCCGGGCGAGATAGAGTTGCAGGTGGCGCCGTATCTGGCGAGTCTGAGTGCAGTATTACGTGTATATGAAAGCACTCCGCCTTTACTTGCCGAGTAGAGGGGGAATTCGCTTCCCGTATGTGCCGATGCACTTGCGATATTCAATACCGCCTTTATGCCCTCTCTTATGCCGTACTTTTCCGTGACGTTGACTGTCCCCTTGAGGTTTACAAGAATGTCGTCATCGCTGTTCTGCGCTCCCGCAGCATTGATGAGAATGTCGACATTATCTATCTCCGGGAAGGTTTCCGGTTTTGTTACATCTACTATGTAATGGGTATAAGCGCTGTTTTCGATAGTCGACTGCGATATGTCAAAACCTGACACATTGTGGCCTTTTTCAAGAAAAAGCACGGCCGTCGCTCTCCCGATTCCCCTGCTTGTTCCGGTGATGAGTATATTCATTCTTCTTCACCTTTCTTTATCCGAGAGATGTGTCTTACTAGTGGAATTGTTATAAACGGCACGAAAGATGATTCGACTAAGAGCTCAATCAATGTGCCCGAGAGGACGGAGGAAAGGATGTCCTTCCATGCCATCTCGTAGACGCTTATTCCGATAGGCGCGAAGGCAAGTGTCATGAAGATGGCATTATCCATAAGCTGACCGATAAGCGTCGAGAATGAGGCGCGGAAGAAGAACCACAGCCTGTTGTCGCTGTGCTTTCTTTCTACACTTTCCTTCATCTTAGCAATTATATGGACGTTGATTACATTCCCGCACCAGAATGCGATGGAGCTGCTGATTATGGTTCTGGGGCCGTTTGAAAAGACGAGCGCGAATGCTGCTGCCTGCTCCTTGTACTCCGGGAGTGTCGGGATAAAGACTATAAGGCGCCCGATAATCATTGCAGAGAAAGAGACAACCGCTGCGATATTGATTATCTTGATGCTCTCCCTTTCTCCCCATACTTCGATGATTACGTTGCTGATTAGGAATATACCCCAGCTTATGATGAGACCGCCGTCACAGATGATGAACTGAGTCCCGAATGAAAGTGGCTTCATACAGAAGATGTTCATCGTGACGGTGATGACGGTGTATGTTACAGCGAGGGCGATGAGCCACTCGAAAGAAGTGAGTTTTGTTTTCTTACTCATTTTGACTCCATAAAAAAGAGAGAGGAAAGCCTCTCTCCAATATGACTTATCCCTTAGTTAAGCGCGTTTCCACTCTTTATCGACAACAGATGCGTTAATCTTTTCGATTTCCTTCTCTATTTCCTTCTTTATCTCGTCAGCAAGGTCGGAAATCATATAGGTTGTCTCTTCGCCGCTCGAGCGGTACTTCACTTCAACCTTACCTTCCTTATAGGAGCGGTTACCGAGGGTGATACGGATAGGAATTCCGATAAGGTCTGCATCTGCAAACTTAACGCCCGCTGTTTCTTTTCTGTCGTCATACAAGACTTCAATTCCTGCTTTTTCAAGAGATGAATATATTTCCTCTGCAACAGCAGTATCTTTGACAAGGGAAACGAAGTGTACCTGGTACGGTGCAACTGTAATCGGGAGACAGAGTCCCTTCTCGTCGTTGTACTCTTCGCAGAGGCACGCAAGTAGTCTTCCCACTCCTATGCCGTAGCAGCCCATCAATACCGGCTTCTGGACTCCGTTCTCATCCTGATAAGTGCATCCGAGGGAAGATGAGTATCTTGTACCAAGCTGGAAGATGTTTCCGATTTCAATGCCTTTACTCGACCTCAGAGCGCCACCACACTTGGGACATGTGTATCCTTCCCTTGCCGATGCTATATCCTTGACGATTGCATCGCTGTAGTCCCTGCCGTAGTTTGTGTTGATATAGTGATAACCCGCCTCATTGGCACCTGCAACAAAGTTGTTGGAATTAGCAACAGAGTCATCAACACAAAGGATGTAACCTTTCTTTGCGCCGATAGGTGATGCAAAGCCCGGCACCATACCGTACTCCCGGATCTCCTCATCGTGTGCGGGCCTCAGCGAGTTTGCCTTTATTGCATTGCTGAGCTTACTCTCCTCAACTTCGTAGTCGCCTCTGATGATTGCAGTGACAAGTTTATCTTCCTCTTCCCCGGTCTTGTCGTTGATGAATGCCCCGACATAGAAGACGGCCTTAGCTGTGTACCTCGGGTCGACATTGAGGAATTTACATAGCTCTTCAATTGTTTTGCTCTCCGGTGTTGCAACCTTTTCCATCGGCTTGAGGTCTCCCGTGAAGTATTCCTTTTTGAAGGTTGCCACCTGTCTGTTTTCTGTGTAGCCGCAGCATGGACATGTGATGATTGTGTCCTCTCCGATAGGGGAAAGATACATATATTCATGGCTGATCTTTCCGCCCATCATACCTGTGTCGGCACCGACTGCAATTGCAGGAAGACCGCAGCGCGCGTAGATACGGAAATATGCCCTGTACTCATCGGCATATGCCTCATCAAGAGACTCCTGGGTTGCATGGAAGGAGTAGGCATCCTTCATTGTGAATTCTCTTACCCTTATGAGTCCTGCCCTGGGCCTCGGGTCATCACGCCACTTTGTCTGAATCTGATAGACTGTGACAGGAAGGCGTTTATACGAGTCGATTTCCCCCTTTGCGCAGTCTGTGACTGTCTCCTCGTTTGTCATGGCGAGCACCATATCTCTTCCGTTACGATCCTGGAAACGTCCCATTTCCTTATCTATTGAATAGTAACGTCCTGTTTCCTTCCAGATGTCTGCCGGGTTGACGACGCTCATCAGAATTTCCTGGCCCCCGATGGCATCCATCTCTTCTCTGATTATTTCCTCTATTTTCTTTGTCGATCTCATGCCGAAAGGTAGTAGAGTAAATATTCCGGCACCGAGCTGACGAATGAAGCCGGCTCTGAGAAGCATCTCATAACCCTTGGTATCTGCACCGCTGGGTGCTTCCCTGAGGGTTTTTGCAAACATTTTTGACATTCTCATAATTAAATATCTCCAGACGTAAGCATTATAGATAAAGAGAGGTTGAGTAACAAGAAGAGCCATCATTCTTTTGTAAATGTAATCACATCCGGGTATTTCTACGTTTATAGCTAACATTGATCCAAACTGGCACCTGGGTTTGGTCCTTTATTCAACTAAATGGGAGCTACAGCTTATTGAATACAATGCGATAAAGAAGATGGCTAATAGCATACTGGAGAAGAGGGCTGCTGAGAACAGCTTAAGATTAAGAAGTCATTCAGACAACTGGACACAATATTGAAAACCATTTGTGCATCGGGAAACAACTATTATGACAGCGAAATAAAATATATCTTCCTCGCTGTCGAGTAGAAGAATGACGAGCTGAATAAGGCTCTTCCCGTTGTTTCCATATCAGGAATTGCGGAAGGGACTCTTGAGAAAGAGAAGAACAAGGTAAATTCATTTATCTGTATCCCGATATTTTTTTTGAAATATTCCCCCTCGCTTCCTGCCTTGCTCTTATATGGAAACCAGAAAGAACCCAAAAAAAGAGCTTCCCCTTGTTCGGGAAGCCCTCTCAGTCGTCACATTACCTTGAGATTACATACCCGCAACGGCATGCTCCTCTACCTGTACTCCGATTGAATGCTATTTGACCAGAACAGTATGGACATCGTATATAAGTCATACCACCACCTCCACCTGCTACGCTATTTACTTCGTCATCGCTTAGTTCGTTGTTCTTTTTCTTTAATTCTTCGTCCATTTTTTTCTCCTTATGTCTGAATTCAATATCATTCAATTACGTATCCGCACTGTTCACATTTTCCAGATTTGGTTTCCCAGAAACTCCCGTTCTTGCATATAGTCTTACGCCATAACACTACATTAGCAGAACATTTGGGGCAGGTTTCAACGTCAAAATCACGATCCCATCCACCTGATACGTTTTTCATTTCGTCATCAGTCAACTCGTTATTATCTTTTTTTTTTAATTCTTCGTCCATTCTTCTTCTCCTTTATGGATACGATTCATAAGTATATACTAATTTTTCATCTATCTGTTAGAAAAATAAAAGGTATTCAAATCTTCTGTATCTTTATGAAAGCGTAATGTTGATGCGTCAAGAGCCATGCTCTGTGCATATCGGGAAAAGCGTCAGTAAGGGATTTGTGAAACTTTTGGTATAAAGTTGACTGATTCTGTTTCAGAGTATCATCGATAAATGGGAATTCTCTTTCAAGAAAACCATCCTTGATAGAGGATATATGAGCATGAATAACATCCACAGGCTACATGTAGACCTGAAAGCTGATGTTATGGGTATGCTTGTGTCTACATTCAGCGTATTCAAGAAAGCAGTAAATAAGGCAAAAGAGTCACTCACTATGGATTCTGCGCATTATATAGCAGATCAACAGGTCTATGGAGAAACATATCCCGAAAAAATAACGTACACAGTCGACGGGAAGGAGTTCGAGATGTATGTCTATCTTCACGTCTACTTCAGTGAAGCAAGGAAAGATGATGAGACAAGAAAGTTGCATGAGGAACTCAAAGACAAGATTATTGCCCTCAATCTTGACTTCGCCAACGGTAAGATCAGCTACGATGACGCTGTTAAAAGAAAGTTCTCAGCAGACCACAAGAAATGCATCAAGGTTACAAAGTTGCCGGGCAGGAAGGTGAAGTTTGAAAAGGATAATGCAGCTATTGATGAAGCTCTTGCCTATGCCGGATTCTTCTGTATTCTCACAACTGAGCGTATGAAGGCTCCTGAAGCAATTTTAAAATACCGTACAAG
>CAVIUT010000045.1:0-15209 GCA_963646155.1 Eggerthellaceae bacterium
TGTTGCTGTGATTGTTGTCTCACCGTCAATCAGGGCGGTCACAATACCATTGGAATCAACTGTGGCGATAGTCGGGTCGGAAGACGTCCACGATATTGCACACTCAACGTTGTTGGCTGTTGCTGTCTCAAGCTGGAGCGGCTCGTTGTATCTGACGGTGTTGTTCGTTGTCGTTATTGTTAAATCGCCCGGGTCGGATTCTATGTAGTGCACATCAGCAGAAGCGCTGTAAGATATTCCACCACTCGTCACAACAAGCTGGAGAGAGTTTGTCGTTTCATGAGCGTTGATGCTGACATTAGATTTGTCGATATCGACAGTGTCGCTGTTCTTCTCTCCAATCTCCTTACCGTTGAGAAGCCATGAGAAGGTAGTTCCCTCAGACGAGAGAAGAGTAGAAGAGGATGTGTCGATTGTAACTGTTATGCCTTTGAGGTCGGTGACAAAATGCCCCTTGAGAGCATTCTCAAGGATAGGCTTGAAGTTTTCGCTTGTAAGATTAGCAGGCGCAGCCACAGTAATGAATGTATTTGTAATTGTTTCCTTCTTCTCCTCTGAGTAGTCAGAGTCAAACTTTTCGCTATCATTCCTTACAGCCTTTACACTGTATGTATACTCGACGCCTGTTTTTACAGAGCTATCTGCATATGAGGTGTCTGCAGCAGTCAGCGTCTCCTCTTCACCATCGTATATTTTTCTGATTGAGTATGATGTCGCTCCTTCAACAGCACTCCAGGTGAGGGCCATACCCTTGGCAGTCTTCTCGAGTGTGAAGTTCTGAGGAGTAGCAAGTTTTACTGTGACAGTCTGGGATGCAGCCCTCTCCACGGCGTCCTCGTCATCACTTGTGAGTGTTATTGTATAATCACCTGATTTATCGAAGGTGATGGAATTATCAGAAACGGTGAGTTCCGGCGATACTGAGACTGTGTAGCCTGTTACTGTTGCATCGTAAGGTGCGATGTTGGCGTTCACGGTAACACTATCTCCCATAACGTAACTTGTTTTAAAACCAGACTGGAATGAAATCGAAGTAACCTTAACCTTTGTCTTTATATTATCCAGCGGTGTGGTTTCGGCTGAATAGGAATAGACAAGATCAGTGTCGTTTGTGTAGTTGATGAAGTGTACTGTGTAGGTGTATTGCGGGTCGAGGCCGTCAAATGTAGCTGATGTTTCTCCGGTGACTGCTGTGTTAAGGACACTGTAATTTATACTTTTTTCTGTGCCAACAATTTCATTTGTGCTGTTGTTGGTAATCCAGGCCTTGAGCAGATAACTGCCATCATCAAGTGCAGGATATGTCCACGTTATGTCAATTTTCCTGGCTGAATCTTCCGTGTTGAGGGAAGATGTGACGCCGGTTACATTCTTAAGGTAGTACACGATATTTTCATTCTTAAGAGAGAAAGACTCATTGCCGTCAGGATAACTTGTTATGTTTGCATAGATTGTAACTGTTGTATAGAAAGTTTCCGCAATAACCTGGTCGGCGTTGTCTATCTTTGAGTAGACCCTGAAAGAGATGTTTGTCGACCTCTTGTCCTTCTGTGTCGGGATATCAGTCTGGGTATATGTGAATGTTTTTGCTGTAAAGGAAGCATCGTCTACCCATTGTATTTCGGCGTTGTTGAATGGTTTTTTATTTTCCGTGTCCCACGCCTGGAAGCCTAGGCTCTTATTTGTTACTGCCTTGTATAAGAGGTTGTCACCTTTTGTAAGGTCAGACCAGTTGATATCGACAGAGAAGGAACCCTCTCCTTCGTTCAGCCAGTCAAGTGTGACAGATGCTGTGTTGTCTCCATCAGCTGAAACTGTGAGTTCTGTCTCTCCTGTTGCAACCTTCACTGTTCCTTCTTCATCAGAGCAGCCGTCAACTGTAACTGTGTAAGTGCCGACGAGAACACTGTCAATTGTTATAGCGCTGCCGTTTTTAAAGGTGGATGTGCAATCAATATCGGAATATGTTTTGTTATGGAGTGTGACGGAGTATGATGATATATCTGTCACTTCGGGCAAAATTGACCTTGATTCGGTATTGTTTGTGATTTTCAGCGTGACAGAGGCTGTCTCTACAGGAGAATCTACGTTTTTGAGTTCTGCCTCGCAGGAAGCGAGGAGTAAAGCTATAATAGTAAATATAAGCAAATATCTTTTATTCATAATTTTAACACTCATTCTGTGCATACAATCTGCACCCTGGACAGTATCGTAAGACTGAGGAGCGAGGTCAAGCTTAGTTGATATTCACTATCGGAAAAATTTAGAAAAAAAGAGATAGTAAAAACGGGTGTTTTGTAAAATATCAGACAAATGTTCGATTATTTGGCTTCAAGTTTTGTTTTTACTATTCTTCTATCAAATAAAGAATTGCTTTTCCTTTATTACGGTTTACAGACTGTCGCCTGCGTCGATGACCAATATTACAGTTCCGAGAATGTAGAATACGGGAGAAATTATACTTGTCGGGACAGTATTGAACGGATAGGCGTAAATGCCGATTGCAAGGGAAATGAAAGCGATAGAACGCTTTATGTTAAGTGCGGTTTTATCCTTGAACTCGAGTATCACAAGAGTTGTGATTGCTGCAGCGTAGACAAGAAGGACTGATAGCTGCAGATAGATTTCATAGAGGGAGGAAGTTATCGTCAACTCCGTCTTGTATGTCGATACCGGAATCACTATAGATATCGAGAAGGAGAATGCAAGAAATACAAAGTTGTATACTCCCATGTGGGAAGAGGAGAAGCCGTAATACCTGAGGCTCGAAAGAAGAAAGACTGCCGCAGTTGCGATGAGGGAGAAGCGCTGGAGGACAAGTAACTGCAGAGGATAATCGAAATAATATCCCATAGCAGAGAAGCCATCCTGGGCGATTAAACTTGCCTGGAGCGATGTTATTGTGAATAAAAACGGAATTATCTCTCCGTCCTGGCTGTGGAGCTTATGCTTTATGAGAAGCGAAAACTGGGGAAAGAGGGATGCGATGAGAATGATAAGAAAAGGAGTATACTTCACAGCTGCTTCCTTCACGCCTTCAAAGCCGTCAACACTGGACGCTGCCAATAGTATATTGACGAAAAATAAAGCATAGAAGGCAAGAATCACAGTCTGGATGAAGAGCTGCAAAAGTAAATTTTTCCTGTTCTGATTCTGCATTTAGATAACGTCCCTCGCTGGTACCATAATATCTGTTCTGGTCTTTCTTGCAATTATGTTTGTCACTGCGCTTATGAGTGTTATATCAAGCACTGCGGCAATTCCGTTGAGGAAGGGAAGGACAGCAAACACCGCTGCCTCTGCGCCATAAACTGTTATATTACATGCCTTGAAAAGAACCATCGTTACAAGTGCCACTTCACTTCCTGCGCTTAAGAAGGAAAGGGTGCTCAATACAATATTGACGAGCGCAATAACTGCTGCCGTCTCTATTGTTATTTCTCCTCCGAGGGAGGAAAGAAGTGAAAGGACAGTGAGTGTTGAAACGAATGCTGTTCCGCCGCGGGTGAAGAATATGCCGAACGGAACGGAAAAGTTGACGATTCTCTTCTGCACTCCGAGGTTTGTTCTTTCTACTGCTTCTGTCTGAAGCGCGGAAGCATATATGTTACCGCTGAAGAAAGCGAAGAAGAGAGACGAGAGGGAGCGGGCGAGTACTGTATACGGATTCTTCTTGAAGAGGGTAAAGAAAGCATAGAGAAGAGGAATAATTACAACGATAATCCCCACACTAGATATCAACAGCGTCAGGAAGAATGACGGGCTGTTAAGTATTGTCTTTTCCTGCCACTGGCCTACAAAGAAGGAGGAAGCTGCAACATATACATAGAGGGCTCCGAAGTATGTGATGGTCTTTTCTATACGGAACATGACTTCCGAGAATGAGTTCATGACTGTGTATGCGGGCTTGATTATATCAGACGAGGGCTTGAGTGCCGCACCGCATATGAGAGAGAAAAATACCAGAGGTAGAAAATAAGAAGAAAGGAATGAATTGGTTCCAAGAATATCCAGCTTAGAAGAGTAGGATGAGAAAAGCTCCAGGCTTTTTCCGCCGGAGGTGGATGTTACCGGGAATGAGAGAGGACGTAAAGTAAAGAGGACTACTGCAATGACAGCGAGGACAAGGGAAGTAACAACAGCCCATGCGATATTAACCCCGACTGTCTTTCCTCCGATTTTATCCTTCTTTAAAGAAGCCACTGCACTTGCGAGGGTGATGAATGAAATCGGAATGAAGAGGAAAATCGCCACATTCGTCAGTGCTGCTGTAAGGCGTTCCATCAAAGAGAGAAAAACCGTTGATGACGGGAAGGCAAATGCCGTCGCTCCCGCCATTAAAACCGCTGCTAAATATGTGAGCCATGTTTTCATAATTCTATTCTAGTCCTCATTAAATTTTCTCGTCAACTCACGTGGCGTTCTTCAAAAGGGCGGAAAGCTTGTACTCGCTCTTGAACTCCCTGTCCATCAAATCTTTTGCAAAGAGGTCTACATCCTCTGCTTTCCTATCGCTTGATGCTGCATAGGCGAGAGTGAGTGCAAGGATGGCCTTCTGCATGCTTTCCTTGTTGTACCATACTGTTCCCTGGTATTCATTGCATCCCGTGAGATTCATCACGCCGTCGTCATTGAGGACGCATGAGAGTATCTCAAGAGGAGTCGAGTCTTCCATTTCATCTCTTATGAGCATCGTTGTCGATACAAAGAAGGACGCAAGATGCATCAACTCCTTTCGTTTGTTCCCGTCGAGTGCTGTTTTATCGAGTTCTGTATGGAAGAACTGGGTCAGCATCAGGCTGTCAGCCGTCTTCATGAGTGCTTTCGGCTCATGGTTGTCCTTTGTGAACGGGATGAGCGAGAGCGATGCTGCAATAAGAAGAGGAAGAGAATTGTCTATGCTCGACCATGACGGAAACACCTTGGGGCCTTTAGCTCCGAATGACTTACCGAGGAACCTGACGAATTTGATTACAGGCTGTGGGGAGACATCCATCGGTGCCAGTCCCAGCTGTCCCTTTGTCGCTTCTTCCATACTCTTGTATCCTTCGTAGAGCATGGAGTATGCTTCGGCAACAGTTAAAAGCAGTACCCTTTCGTCTTCCTTACTTCCCTCGCCGCTTACTATCTTCTTAATAAGGTCGATGGTGCTCTCTCTTCTGAGTGCATCGATTGTCTTATAAACAGGCTCAAGCTTCATAAGAGAAAGTGCTTTCGAGAAATCCTTTATGCCTCTCGAGCCGTATTCGTCATAAAGGCGTTTTATGCAGCCGTCGGTGTCCTCGACTTCCCTTATATTCCAATATACTTTCGATTCATAGCCGTTGAGTGAGAAGTAGTATCCCTCAAAGAGGTTCATCGACGGGACGATATATGTCATTTTATCAAGAGCCGAATCAAAGAGTGTGTATCTTTCGGGGCCGTAGCTGAGACCGAGGTTCTCGGCGAGCGTTGTTGTCTCCTCCCTTCTCTCGTCTCCGTACTTTCTTACTTTCGGTGCCGAGGTATTGATTCTTCCTTCACAACGTTCGTAGCGGTTGTTTACAAGAACAAGGGTTCTCTCAGTTCCTCTGCCGTTGACGAATGCAAATACCGACTCCTCAACTCCGCCGTTGTTATTTATACAGTCGTAGAGATTGAAGTTGTCGACATTGCTGAAGAGATAGCGTCGTCTCCAGAGAGGGAAGATTCTCTTCTCGTGTTCTCCGATAAGCCATAGATTCGGCTTCTCGTCGTAGTATGCTCTCTGATACTCCATACCGTACTTTTCTCTGTATCCTTCAATCTGACCGTGGCCGATCATCGGAAGCCCCGGAAGGGTCGAGAGAAGCGTTGCCACCCCGAAGTATCTGTCGTCACATCCGAACTGGCTGATGGCGGTATCTTCATCGGGGTTGTTCATGAAGTTGACGTAGCGCTTTAAAATCTCGGGCTCGAAGACGAGGGTCTTTTTAATTGAGTCTCTGTACTTCTGGTTCTCCTGATTCTTGAGCATATTCATGAATGCCGAGTTATATACACGGTGCATGCCGAGGGTTCGGACGAAGTATCCTTCCATCATCCAGAATGCCTCTGCAAGAAGAAGAGTATCAGGAACTTCCTTTGCAACCCTGTCGACTACTTCTCTCCAGAACTCCTCGGGAATACGGGAGTTGAATTCTTTTTCGTCAAGTGCATGCTCCGCTCTTCCCGGGATATCTCCACCGCAGCCGGGTTTGGGGTACCAGAGACGTTCTATGTGGCGCTTAGCCAGTGTCATTGCAGCATCGAAACGAATAATCGGGAAGTTCCTTGCAACGTGTAGAATCTTCTGAATGACAGCCTCTCTTGTCATAGGATTAAGGTAATCAAGCTGAGCTGTATCGTTCCAGGGCATTGTTGTGCCGTCGTTGCCGTGGAAAACATACTTTGTCTCCCCTGTGTGGCGGTTACGCATTCTGAATGTTACGGCAGCATCTGTTCTGTCATAGTAGTGGTCCTCAATCTTCACCTCCCAGTCGGGGTTTGTTGATAAATCCGGGCCGTTATATGTATATGTCGGGAAGGGAGGATAGTCCTGACTGATGAAATAGTCAGGGTGTTCATATACCCAGTTGCCGTCAATTCCCGTATGGTTTGGAACCATGTCGGAGGCAAGCCTGATTCCTCTCTTCTGGCATCTCTCTTTCAAGTTGTATACAGCTTCCCATCCACCGATTGTCGGCGATATGTCATAGTCCTTGAGCGAGTAGGCAGAAGCAACGGCATCGGGGTTTCCGCATAGATGTTTGATTGTTTTCGATGCATCACTACGCTGCCAGAGTCCTATGAGCCAGAGTGCGTTTATTCCCCTCTTCTGCATTGTGTCGAGCTCTTCGTCGGGAATCTGGTCGAGACTTGTAATGGGTCTTCCGTAAGCCTTTGAAAGCTGGTCGAGCCAGACGAGGGTGGACTTTGCAATCATGACAACAGATGGCATCCAGTTGGAGTCTGAAGAAAAAGCCTCATACTCGTTGAGCTCCGATGAATAGTCGACAACAGGGACGCTTACGGGGCCGCCGCCGAAGCCACGGTCCTTGCTTTCCTCGTTGATGTAGTCGATAGAAGACTTGAGGAGGCGTATAAAGCTTTCCGGGAGCATATCTGCCCACTCGCGGATGATGTACTGCAGTTGATCAATAAGTGAATCCGGATAAAGCCGTGCAGGCATGCACAGGAATGTAAAAACATCGTCGAGGTTGGGCTCTCCGTTACGTAAATCATCCTTTATATATGAAGAGAGGACGGAGGAGAGTGCTTTAAATGAGGAAGGTAGAGTAAGCCCCTCGGGTGCAACGAAAGGCTTTGAGGCCTTGACGAGAGCTCTGTTCTGCAACATGACCTGGTGGATGAAATATCCTCTCATCTCCTCTTCGATTGTCCTGTCGTCTTCAAGCTCTGTCGGGAATTCGTGTGAGTAGAATGAGAGAGCATCCCTGAGCTCTTCATTGGACTCTACAGTCTGAATTCTCCGCTCGAAGAAATCCTTGTCGCTTTCCCCCAATAGGTATGAGAGGATAATCTGGTAGACATAGTGGAGGGTTGCGCTGGCGTTGAGCTTTCCTGCCGAAATGTAGTCTGAGCTCTTTCCTTCTTTTTTTATCTCCTGATTGTATCTGTAGCTGAGAGCTGCAGCTTCCGGATAGAAGGATTCCGGTCCCTCTTTAGTCTGGAAGACAGGCTTGTCATAACAAAGAGCGAGTCTTGTTACATTGGCTATTCTAAGGTCTCTGTTTATCATGGTTTCCCCTTCGTGCTTTACTAACTTCATGCACGATTGTATCACACCTTCTTGATTTTAGGGCAAACAATATATGATGGAAATGTCTAAAAAAGTTGAATATAATAACAAAATCTTTATCTATACGTATATAAAAATGCAAACTTGTTAAAGGAAGTGAAAAATATGGAAATGAATAAAGAACTTTTGAAAAAAGCAAAGACGGCAAAAAGCGTTGATGAGCTTATCGCTCTAGCAAAGGAAAACGGTGGTGAACTGACCAGGGAAGAAGCAAAAACATATTTTGACTGTTTTAATGCAAGAACCGGAGAGCTTGTCGACGATGAACTTGACTCTGTTTCCGGTGGTGGAAAATGCGGTACAATCTATAAAGACAACTGGCCGGTTATTGTTGCAGGTCTTAACAGCTGCGAACACTATGAATATGATAAGACGAAAGCGAAAACTACAGACTGCACCTCCTGCATATATCGTGATTCAAGTGGATTTGTAGAGTTGTGTAAATGCCCGAAAAGGTACGATAACTGATTTTACAGCTTAATGATAGGGAAGATTGAGAGCCAAAATTTGACGGATAAATATTATCTTTCTTAAGGTTTCGACGAGAAGGCAGTAGAAAACAACGCCTCAAAAAAGAGGGAAGATTTTTAAAAAAGAACGCACTCCAGCTCTATGGCTGGAAGGGTGCGATTATGCGGCTTATTTGAAAGAGCTCTCTATTTATCCACGCACCAGCTCTTCTCTTCTTCCTCAAGAGGCCAGTCTCTCTTGATAAGAGAAAAAAGGGAGGAGAGAGTTATCAGCTCGGAAGAAGTGAAAGGTGATGTGACATAGAGTGCTGTGTCGTTGTGTACGCTCTTTCCGATTCCGATGCGGAGGCGGTAGAAATCTGCGCTCCCTATGCGGTCTCTGATGCTCTTGAGGCCGTTGTGGCCCTTAGTCCCGCCTCCCTTCTGAAGTACTGCCTTTCCGAGAGGTAGGTCCATGTCGTCATGGACTACAAGTATCTCCTCCGCCTTGATCTTAAAGAAGGATGAAGCCTCACTGACCGATGTACCGCTGTTGTTCATATAGGTCAGAGGCTTGAGTATTCTTCTCTCACCGTCCTGAAAGTAGAAGGCGTGAAACTTGCTCTGCCAGTTTACATATGGATAAAGCTCCGCCGAGAGCAGAAAACCGGCGTTATGTCTTGTCTTTTCGTAATCCTTACCCGGGTTACCGAGAAATGCAATAAGTTTAATCATCGTGAATTGACAACTCCTTTCTTCGGACACTTCCCGCTGTGAGGGCATAAGGAGCACTTGGGTGAGATGGGTGTACATACAGCCTGACCGTAGCGCACGAAGAGTTCGTTGATTTCTATCCAGTACTCCACGGGTAGAATTTTCTCGAGTGTTTTTTCCGTCTCCTCCGGCGTCTTTTCATCTGTCCATCCGAGCCTGTGTGATATTTCATGAACATGGCAGTCGACGCAAATATAGGGCTTATTGAAGCTTAAGTTCATGACAAGATTTGCAGTCTTTGTTCCGACCCCCGGAAGCGACATGAGGGTTTCTTTGTCTGATGGAACGATAGAATTGTAGTTATTCTTTATTATATCGGCTATCTTTTTGAGTTCTCTACTTTTTCTTATATAGAATCCGCAGGGTTTTATGAGCGCTCTTATTCTCTCTTCCGTAAGTGCATCGAGCTCGTCTATCGTCTTTGCCTCACTCAAAAGCCTCTTCGACGCCTCATACGTAACCTTATCCTGAGTTCTCAGCGATATGATTGTCGCAACAAGCACCCTGTACGCCGATGGATCTTCAGAGGCAATCAAACCTACAGCAGGAACGGGAAAACCCATTTTGTCGAGTGTATTTGTAAATGACGAAAACAAAGCTTTGACTTCTTCTTTATTTAACATCTATCTCAATTGTCCTTAAATTAGGAAAATACTATCATTCTAGCCATGATTGTTGTACTCAAAAAAGGTATTAACTTACAGGAAAAAGATAAAGTTGTTGAATTCCTGAAGAGAAAGGGATTTCTCGTCAGGGAGATTGTCGGTGAGAATGAGACAGTCCTCGGGGCTGTCGGAACGGGACATATAGACCCTAGGGAAGTCGAGATACTCCCGGGGGTAAGCAAGGTTATCCCGATATCGAAACCATATAAGCTTGCATCGCGTGAACTCAAGAAGGACGATACCCTTGTAAAGGTAAAGGGGGTCACAATAGGGGGAAACCGCATTTCCGTCATGGCAGGACCGTGCGCAATCGAGAGCTATGACCAGATAATGACAATAGCCGAAAAGGTTAGAGAAGCGGGTGCCGTGGTTCTTCGCGGCGGCGCATTCAAGCCCCGTACATCGCCGTACTCCTTCCAGGGTCTGGGAGAGGAAGGCTTGAAGCTCCTGAGAAAAGCAGGGGATGCTTTCGATATGCCTATAGTGTCGGAAGTAGTCTCTCCACTGGATGTAGATATGATGGCCGGGTATGTCGATATCATGCAGATAGGTGCGAGGAACATGCAGAACTTCGAGCTATTGAAGGCTGTTGGAAGGAAGGGAATGCCGGTACTCCTCAAAAGAGGACTCAGTGCGACGATTGAAGAGTGGCTGATGGCTGCCGAATATCTTATGTCGAGCGGAACAGACAAGGTAATCCTCTGTGAAAGGGGAATAAGAACATTCGAGCATATGACGAGAAACACTCTCGACTGTTCGGCTATCCCTGCTGTCCATAAACTCAGTCACCTTCCCGTCATCGGGGACCCGTCACACGCTACGGGAATCAGGGACATGGTTGCTCCGATGAGCCTGGCACTTCTTGTCTCGGGTGCATCGGGAATCGAAGTCGAAGTCCATTCAGACCCCGAGAGGGCCCTATCTGACGGCCCGCAGTCGCTCTATCCCGAGCAGTTTGAAAAGCTCATGCGTGATATTCAGGCGATAGCTCCAGTAATAGGAAAAACACTCGAAAAGAGGCCTCGTCATATTCCACAGTCTATCAAAGAGGCATCAGCTTCTTCAGAGGGCACAGTTAATCTCAACGAGCCTGTTGTTGCTTTCCAGGGTGAGAGAGGAGCTTTTTCCGAGCTTGCTGCAAGACGCTTCTTCAATGAAGATGTCAAAGTATTTCCCTGTCATTCGTTCAAGGATGCCTTCGATGCAGTATCGAGCGGAAAGGCTTCCTTCGGCGTAATTCCGATTGAGAATGCACTCGGGGGAGCCGTCTATGATCCGTTGGATTTAATCAAGATTCACAGCGAGCTCAGCGTTGTGGGAGAGACGGAAGTCAGGGTCGTCCACAACCTCATAGGTTTTCCGGGCGTCAAGGAGGATGAGATAAAGAGAGTCTACTCACACCCGCAGGCACTTACGCAATGCAGGGAATTTCTCTCTTCCCACCTTCCTAATGCCGAGATTATCCCATTCTTCGACACAGCCGGAGCTGTAAGCTATATAAAGAATGAAGGAAACAGGGAAAATGCAGCCATTGCCGGATCTCCCGCTGCACTCTATAACAATATGGCTATCATTCACCAATCAATTGAGACTAACCCGTGCAACTACACGCGCTTCTATGTCCTGACACGGGAAGAGAGGGCGCCTTTGTTTCTTGAAGGCAGAAAGAGGGAGAAAGCATCTCTTCTCTTCAATGTTTCAGATGAACCGGGCTCTCTCATGAAGGTGTTGGAAATCTTCTCGAAGTGGAAACTCAATATGCAGAAACTTGAGAGCCGACCCATTCAGGGTAAGCCGTGGGAGTATACATTCTATGTTGATGTTCTTATCCCGGACTATGCCCTCTTTGATGAGATATGCAATGAAATAAGCAAAGCTACAGTATCTTTCAGGATACTGGGTGTTTACGAGAACGGGTTGGACTGATGGAAGAGAAAGAGTACGGGAAAGTATTATTGTTTTCGGGAGTCCTCTCGACAAGAGGATTTCCTTCCTCCCTTAAGGAAAAGCTCGAGAATAAATTCGGAGAGATAGATATCATCTCCCCTTCCATTCCTTTCTCGTTTACCGACTATTATGACAGCGAAATGGGAGAAGGTATCGAGCGCTTCTTCATATCATTTAAAAATCTCGTCTCGCCGGATGCATTGAGAGAAGCAAAACTCTTTACAAACAGACTTGAAAAGGAGTGGGAAGAGGATGGAAAGAGGAAAATAAACCTCGACCCCGGGACGATGAGTGCCGCCAACGTAATACTTGCCACGACAAAGAACCGTTCCCACCGCATAGCAATCGGCTCCTCGCTTTATGCCGAAGTGACACTTATTTACCAGAATCATGGCTTTGTCTCCTTCCCCTGGACTTACAGCGACTACAGAAGTAAAGATGTGCAGGATATCCTTCTGGACTTCAGAAAGAACTACTTGAGAAAGCTCAAAGAAGAGAACAACTGATAAAACACCATCTTCTTCAAGACTACTTTACTCTTCTTTCTTTGTAATTAAATCGTGATTTGTTAAATTATGATTTGATAAATCATGATTTGAATGCTATGATTAAGATGCATTGAAAGGAGGTTTCTGATGATAAAGTTCATTGGAAGAAAGCGTGAGTTAGATGTTCTTGAGAAGTTTTGGAGTAAAGACGGCTATGACCTAGGCGTTGTATACGGTCGGAGGCGCATAGGGAAGAGTTTTCTCCTCAAACACTTTTCAGAGGGCAAAAGGGCAGTCATGCTCCAGGCGACAACAAATGAAAAGAGCAACCTCAAGGACCTTGCGTTTCAAATCTCCAAGCTGTTCTCCCCGAGTGCGTCCGTCGTCTATTCTTCCTATGAAGATGCTTTTCTCGATGTTGCCCGACTTGCGGAAAAAGAAAAGCTATTATTCATAATCGACGAGATTTCCTTTCTTGAAGAAACCAATAAGGACATTCTCTCGATAATCCAGAAATACTCCGACATCGTTTTCCAGAAGACTCAGTTGAAGCTTATACTCTGCTCTTCAATGGAGTCATTCATGGTAGAAAGAGTTATTGGAAGTAAAACTCCTCTTTACGGCCGCTCGTCTCTCTCCTTTGCCCTCAAGCCAATCAAAGCCGAGGAAGTTTCAAGCTTCTTTCCTTCCTGGACACTCGATGACATTGCTTCCGCCTATGTTATTACCGGAGGGGTGCCGTACTACCTGATGAGAATGGCAAAGTACAGAACATTTAAAGAAGCATTGAGGGAGGAATTCTTCTCTTTCGGCGGAGCACTTCTATCAGAGCCGTATCTTCTTCTCTATTCAGAAGTGCGTAATGTGGAGTCATACATGGGCATTATGGCATTGATTGCTGAAGGAGTTAATAAGACATCAAAGATTGCTCCTAAAGCTGGTATAAGCCAGGCTCTATGCTCCTCTATGTTGAAAAAACTGGATAACCTGTCATTTGTAAGCGAGAGGAAGAATGCGGTAATAGACTCGAAAGTACTCGGGTGGAAGATACAAGACAATTTTCTTGCCTTCTGGTTCAGGTTTGTATATCCGGCGGAGAAAGCGATTGATCTGGAGAGGGGAGAGATCTTCCTTGAGGAGGCAGTCAAAACTCTTAACAATTTTGTCGGCAGGCGTGTCGAAGAGACAATAAGAGAGTATATCGTCAATAAGGCATCAAAGCCCGTAAAGAAATACGGATTAGTAGAATTTCCTAATCCGCTGGAGAGAAAAAACGAGGAGATTGACTTTGTGGCGGAGTGTGAAAACGGCACCTACCTCTTCGGAGAGTTCAAATGGAGAGACAGGTGCGTCGATGTCTGCGTTTTGGAAGATTTGAAGAGAAAGTCACTTCTTGTCCTTCCGTCGCATTGTGAGAGGGAATATTACCTTGTGTCCAAGGCTGGGTTTTCTGCAGCTTTATCAGATATCGCATCCACTGACACAAAGGTTCACCTCATAAGTGGATGGGATATCTTTGTTCCTGACGGGGAGTAGTCACACCCTTTCAAGGAGCTTTCTGCTCTCTTCTCTTCCTTTCTCAGCTAGTTCCTCTTCGTCCCACCCCACGAGGTGTCCGTCCTTTACGACGAATTCACTGTTGACGATGGTGTACTTCGTCTCATGTTTTGTTCCGCAGAAGAGAAGAGATGCTACGGGGTCTGTTTGAGATCCCGCATATTCAAGTCCCGATACATCAAAGAGTGCCGCATCAGCTCCCCATCCTACACAGAGTTTTCCAAGGTTTTTAAATTGAAGCATCTTCGCCCCGTTTTCACATGCCATCTTATATACATCACGTGCACTGAGACTTGTGGAGCCGTATTTGACTCTCTGTAAAAGTAGTGCATTCCTCATTTCGCCAAGCATATCGGAGGAATCGTTACTTGCCGAACCGTCAACTCCGATTCCGACGGTTATTCCCCTCTCAAGCATATCCCTCACACGGCATATACCGCTGCCGAGTCGCATGTTTGAAGACGGACAGTGTGCTATGGATGTGTGGGTGGATGCAAGGAGGTCAAGCTCTTCATCGTTGAAGTGTATCCCATGTGCATAGAATACGCCTTCTCCTATGAGACCGCACTCTTCCATCAGTTCAAGAGGTCTTATTGAGTACATCTTACGGCATGTGTCCTCCTCGTCGATTGTCTCACATAGGTGTGTATGAAGGCCGACGTTGTACTTTCTTGCAAGCTCTGACGACTCCTTCATACAGCGTTTTGTTACGCTGAAGGGTGAGCACGGAGCAAGGACAATCTTATGCATCGCGAGGGGAGAGGGATCATGGAATGTTTTTATACATCGTTCGCTGTCGGCGATTATTTCATCTTCGCTCTGAACTACACTGTCCGGAGGAAGACCTCCGTCCTTCTTTGAAAGGCTCATCGAGCCTCGTGTGGGGCTGAAGCGCATCCCGATTCTGTCCGCAGCTTCAAATTGCAACGCCATAGCGTCCCCTTCGAAGCCTTTCGGGTAGACGTAGTGATGGTCGGTTGTACATGTACAGCCTGTCTTGGCTAATTCCGCAAGTGCAAGCGACGACGAAATATATACACTATTGCTATCAAGGTTCTTCCATCTCTCGTAGAGGTAGACAAGCCATGAGAAGAGTTTTGCATCCTGGACAGCAGGAATGTTTCTTGTAAGAGTTTGATAGAAATGGTGGTGTGTGTTTACAAAGCCCGGCACTACGACGAGCTCTGAGCAGTCGACGGTCTCTGCGCCTTTTCTCTCAAGGCCCTTTCCGATTTCTGTAACAAGGCCTCCATCCATCCTTAGGTCAACGCCACTCTGGGTCGGGAGATCCGGATCCGTCATCAGACAATATATATTCTTCAACAGTATGTGTGCCATATTTCCTCCATGAGCGAAAAATAGTTTAACATTGCTTTTCATAGTTGTGTTTTTTATTTTTTGGAGACACAAACTGTATAAGATATTTCCCCATGTTCTTCAGTGTAGTTGTATGAGTTTTCCTTCAAAAATCGGATAAATCTTTATATTTTTTAAAATAAATGCCCGAAAG
>CAVIUT010000046.1:0-14417 GCA_963646155.1 Eggerthellaceae bacterium
ATTGGAAGTCGTGTATGGTCAAAAGCCATCGGGGGTTCGAATCCCCCCCTTTCCGTTTTTTATTTTCTTTTATTACAGTTAATTATCAAATCCATCCACAATATTTAACGCCGCCAGCATAAGGCTAAAACAGTGACTGTGTACAAAAAGTGTGTACAAAATACACGTATATGTGTGTACAAAGCCCCTGCTACGATAGATGGCTAGTGCTCACGTTAAGTGGCTTCTGATTTATGTTGCCTCAGTCTAATATCTCGAGTAAAATAAAGTAGACTTTAGAAAACTCGGAGAATGAAAGATGGAATATATCAAAAGAAGCATGGAAAATGTTGTTTTGAAAGCGTCGAAGCAATTCCCCGTTGTCATGGTATGCGGCCAGCGGCAAACGGGTAAGTCTACAATGCTGAGGCACATCGCCGAGAGCGACCGTGTGTATGTATCGTTCGACGAAGTAAAGACAAGGGAGCTCGCAAAGAGGGACCCTGCCCTTTTCTTTGAGACATACGGACACAAACTGTTGATTGACGAATTCCAGCGTGTTCCATCAATCCTGTTGGAAATAAAGAACATTGTTGATAATGCCGTATACAACGGCGAAGTCCCTTACGGCATGTTCTGGCTTACAGGATCAGAGCGATTCAAGATGATGAAGAATATATCCGAATCCCTTGCAGGAAGGGTCGCAGTCCTTACTATGCTACCTCTCTCTGAGCGGGAGGTAGTAGGAAGGGAAGAAAAGCAGTTCTCTCCAGATATCGAAAAGCTCAAGAAGGAAAAGTATGAGAAGAAAACGCTCAGGGAGATTTTTGATGCTATCTTCCGCGGCGGGATGCCGAGGATTGTCAGCGATAAAAACCTCGACAGGGATTTATATTTCTCCTCCTACATGGATACATACATATCGAAAGATGTTAGTGAACTCGAGCATGTAAAGAATCTCGACGACTTCAGAAATCTCGTGACATATCTTGCAGCAAATACCTCTCATGAGCTTGTCTACGACAACATATCAAAGGAGATGGGGATATCGGCCCCGACTATTAAGGAATGGGTCACAATACTTGAACGCTCCGGAATCATCTACATTCTGAGGCCTTATTACAGCAATATTTCAAAGCGTCTTGTTAAAACTCCGAAATGCTACTTCATAGATACAGGACTAGCGGCATATCTTACATCCTGGCCGACAGCAGAGACCCTCATGAACGGCAATGCCTCAGGCGCTTTCTTTGAAACATATGTTGTGGGAGAGATTCTGAAAAGCTGGTATAACAACGGAAAGGAGATACCTCTGTTCTACTACAGAGATATCGACAAGAAGGAGGTTGACCTCCTCATTGTGGAAGGAGACAAAGTCTATCCGATAGAAATAAAGAAAGCAAAGAATCCGGCTGACGGCGACAAGAACTTTCCTGTCCTTAAGAAACTCAACCTCGAGATACTGCCGGGCCTTATCATATGCGCTTCCGACGAGCTCTTCCCCCTTTCTAGAGAAGCATGGCTCTGCCCTGTTACGATGATATAACCACAAAAGTGATACCTCACCTCTATTGACTTTTCCTACGGCCTTGAGCTTCAAACTTCTTTCATTGTCACGCCCGATATAAAGCTGACGATGAAAACCCAGAGAAAAGGCCTCCGGATGATTTCTACCCGGAAGCCGATATTCCACATATCCATTTCTCTCAAGAATCAGGAACCTGAGGATGTTGTCCCCTTATTTAATGTGCACTTTTCTTCAAGAGCACTGTTGGATTTAATGAACTCCGTTATATATCCCTCATTGTCAATTCCACAGGCTTTGAGGAATTTCTTGATGGTGAATGTTTCGATATCATCCTCTTCAGTTGATGAGTATTCCCCAAGATAACTCTCGAAGCCGAAATTCTTGTAATTATCTTCTTTCTTCTTTGTTGTATCTCCAGAGACTATAAGGTTATGAAAGTGCAGAGTATGAGTGAAAGTAGATAGATTACACGTAGAGGCACCTTTTGAGTTCACTCCATTATAGGTATAAATAGTCGGACACGGAACCTCGACTGTTCCAGTCTTGTCTTCTTTATTTTTTATTTCGTCTCCAATTTCTTTGAAAGAGTCTTTCGTGAATGCATCATAACTGTCGTATCCTTTGACAGTGCTGTGATGCTTGGCTATAGATTCTCCATATGCATAGAGCAGAGGATATATCTCGTTCATGAATGACATGTCAACAGCTTTTCTCTCTGAGAGAGTCTTAACTTCACAGTCTCCATTGTCTGTGTATTTTTTCATGAGCGTTTCAAGCGCAGTATAGTCGGAGTAAGACTTCTGTCCTGTAGTGAAACTATCATCAAGCTGTCTGAAAGAATATATCGTAAAGAGACCGTTGTCTTCTTTTACTTCATTTGCTGTTACATAATATCTGTCAAAATGCCAACAAAGATTTCCATTGCCTATTTTTGATGAAATATTCATGGTATCTACAAAAGCATCCTTACCAAGAGAGCCATCACTTGTAAGCTGTCCGACTTTGAAAACGAGATTATCTATATCTTCTACATAGACGTCATTATACTCAAGGTTGATGACTCTGTTGTCACTATATTGAAGTGACTCGAATTCTTCTGTATATGCAACAGACTGACGGTAGGTGAAACATTTTGTATTTGTATTGTAGTAATAGTCACAGAATCCTACTGCTTTTGTGGTGTCTGTCTGATCATAAATGTTGTATTGCAGATAGATGCCGTCTGAGTTTACTTTACAAAAGTCTTTGTTAAGTTTGATTATAAACCCGTAGACTGTGTAGTCGGTTTCAACACCACCCAGACTGGAAGTACTGACAGTACCTTTCTGGAGATTTGTCATCGTCGGCATTGTCGTCATAACGGCACTGGCGAACATAGAATCCCCTTTCCCATCTATCTTGAAATATTCATCAGGTAATGTAAGTAAGCCCCTTGATGTGTTTTCTGCTTTCCCGAATACCGGAAGAGGTACGACTATGTCCTTTACATCAGTATCTGTCTCAGCCTCGTTTTCGCCCCCCCCGGAAGAATTTTCAGGCTCGCATGAGACAAACATTAATAACGATAAAACTATAAGAACAAATAAAAATATCTTCTTCATTTCTTCCTCCGTCTTCTAGTGTATGACCTGAATCAGGAGGTGTAAAGGATTTGTTATGTTTCCTCTCCATATACTTTGATAATCTCATTAAGGAACTCCTTCTCGGAGAAATCTTTGTTGTAGACAATACGGGTCTCTCTCACCATCGAGAAGTTCTCGATAGGGAGGGCGACAACCTTGTTCTTCTTTATTTCGTCGAGACACGCACTACGGGGAAGAATTGAAACACCCATATCCTTTCTGATGAGGTCCTTTATTGTGGCGATGTTATCGACTTCAAGGATGACATCGAAGGAGGATATCGACTCATTATTGCTCTCGAGTGTCGACTCGAAGAGAGTTCGTGTCCCCGACTGTGCAGTACGGAGGATCAGCTTTTCCTTCCTCAATTCATTGAGGCTTATGACGCTGTTTTTCGCAAGGGGATTAGACGGGCTCATTACACATACCAGGTAATCGGTGTCGAGCATCATGCTTGAAAAGCGGTTATCGAGTAAGGGGCCGTCAATAATTGCCAGGTCAAGCTCATAAGATTCAAGCTTATCATAAAGATTATTTATCGTATCAGAAGTGAGGGTAATTCTCAGTCCCTTGTTCTCACTGCTGATTTTCGCAAGCGATGCAGCAGTAAGGTTACTTTCGCACGTATGCGTAATTCCTACCCTCAGGAGGGACAGAATCTTGTTTTTTCCTGCAAGCTCCAACAGCATTTTTTCGTTCAAAGCACTGAGGCGACGTGCATATTTGAGGACTATTTCCCCTTCAGGAGTAAGAATAAGCCCTGTTTTATTGCGGATTATGAGCTTATGACCAACTTCATCCTCGAGCTGCTTGATCTGATGAGATACCGCAGGCTGCGTCATGCCCAGTTCTTCTCCGGCCTTGGTGAAATTCGCCTTCTCGGCAACCTTCATAAATGTATTCATCAATATGCCAAGCATAACACCTCCATAACTTATATTTATCAAAACATGAAATAATATAATTTGCATTTATTATATGTTTCTCCTAATCTGTGTCAATCATCTTGAGGAGGTATATTTATGAATACAAGAAAAACGTTTATTGAGACCTGCTCTTTCCGTCTCTTTCATCTATTTCCACATTCAAAAAAATATCGTGCACTTTCTAATAGCTTAAAGCTGTCGTCCCCCGCTTTCTCCTCATATCTTTTTTCACTACGCATAAGAGAAGGCCGGAAAGCGCTCATCGTCTCCAACATCTCTTACAGCTTCTTTCTTCTCCTTATTGCAGCCTTTGGAGATATCTACCTCAGGGATAATGCAGTTGGGAAAGTAGAACTACTTGTTATTGCACTTATCTATACACTCTTTCTTGCCGTTAAGTTCGGCTTTGTCATGCTGCGCAGCTTCAGAGAGCTCGGGGAAGTGTTATTTGCCTTCCTCTCATTCTATTTCACGCATTTTTTTGTCCTGACGCTTCTCATGATTATTCTTTTCGAGAATGCCGAAGCACTTTCAGGGAAGGATAGACTATGACAAGTATATTTGAACTCTTGAACATAACAAAGCCGGTATCGGTAATAATTATTTCAATTTCATTGATGATGCTCGCGGGATTTCTCCTTACGCGCATCACAAAGATATTCCACCTTCCCGCCGTCACGGGATACATAATTGCGGGAATAATCCTCGGGCCGTATGTTTTGAATGTAGTTCCCGATACGATAATATCGGGAATGGACTTCATTGCAGATATAGCCCTCTCCTTCATTGCCTTCTCGACAGGGGAGTTTTTCCAGAAGGAGACACTCAAGAGAAACGGAATGAAAGTCGTAATCATCACGCTCTTCGAGTCCCTTCTTGCCTCCCTTCTTGTCTTTCTGGTCTCTTATTACCTTCTCGGCCTCGAAAGAAGTTTCTCCCTTATTCTTGCGGCACTGGCTTCGGCAACGGCACCGGCAAGTACCGTCATGACGATAAGACAGACCGGAGCGAAGGGGGACTTTGTAGATACCCTTTTACAGGTTGTCGCACTAGACGATGTAGTAGCCCTTGTCGCCTTCTCCCTCTCGCTTTCGCTCTCGTCAACAGGCTCGGAAGGCTTAAGCTTTAAATCGGTAATAACACCGCTAGTAACAAACACCCTTGTATTCCTTCTCGGAGGAGGCTTCGGGTACCTCTTGAAACTTTTACTACATAATAGAAGTACAGATAACCGTCTTATTGTGACCATTGCCCTGCTTTTCACATTCTGTGGCATATGTACCCTCTTTGATGTATCCCCGCTTCTGGGATGCATGAGTATGGGAATGGTATATATAAATGTCACGGGAGACTCGAAGCTTTTCAAACAGTTGAACTACTTCTCGCCCCCTATCCTGTTATTGTTCTTCGTACGCTCGGGACTCAACTTCAATCTTTCGTCTCTCTTCTCTTCAAGTGGAAGAATTGGAAGCGTGTCGCTTATGACAGTGGGTGTTGTTTACTTCTTTGTCCGTATTATTGGTAAGTATGCCGGAGCATTTATCGGATGCCTTACAGTGAAGAAAGATAAGACAGTGACAAATTACCTGGGACTCGCGTTAATTCCGCAGGCCGGGGTTGCGATAGGACTCTCCGCACTTGGACGCAGAGTTCTCGGAGGAGAGGGAGGAGAGGCCTTAGAGACAATTATTCTTGCTTCCTCAGTCCTTTATGAGCTCATAGGCCCCGCAGCAGCAAAACTCGCCCTATATCTTTCGCACTCCTACTCAACGAAGCTTGAGGATGTGGCAGTTGTCGAAAACACTGAAGGTAAGAGCGACACCGAGCTACTCATTGAGCGCATACATAAGATACAGGAAGAACTCGAGAAGAAGAAAACACCGCTGGAAGAGGACGAAGAAGCATTCTCCGAAGGTGCATATGAAACAGAAGCTTTAATTGATAGAAGGAGAAAAGAAAATGGAAAACTTACAAAGTCTGGTCTCGCTTGACCCGATTGCATCCGTCCTCGGCACATGGAGTGCTGCACTCAACATATATTCTGTTATCCTACGGCTCTTAATAGCTCTCGTGCTATCATTCGCCATAGGATGCGAGCGCTCTTCGAAGCGTCACTCTGCCGGCCTGAGGACGTTTATCCTGGTGTCCCTTGCAGGAACTTTTTCGGCCCTCCTTGACCTCGCCTTTTCTCCAACGCTTCCGGTAATATCGGCATCGGGGGTGATTGCCGTTGCCCTGATTTCCGTCAACTCGCTTGTCCTCTCCTCAAAGAGTTTAATCAAGGGCCTTACGACGTCGGTTCTCCTCTATTGCGTGTATTTTCTGGGACTCGCATCAGGATTTGCTCTCTATACCCTTTCCTTCACAATCTTTGTTTTCATCTACATAACGGCTTCCCTGTTCCCGCCGTTCGAAAGGTTTTTGAAGAACAGATCCAACCACTATGAGGTGCATCTTGAACTTGAGAACAGCCGCTCTTTGAAGGACTTTGTTTCCGTATGCAGAGAACTCGGGCTCAGAATCGACGACATAGAGAACAACCCCGCCTACCGCGGCTCTGGACTCTCGGTCTATACGATAACGCTCACAATACTTTCTAAGGAGCTCAAGGCATTCAAGACCCATGATGAGATAATAAAAGCACTATCGACACTGGAGTATATCCACCACATCGAGGAGATTATCTAGCTGGAAGCAAGACAGGGGAAGGAGTATCATAAGAGCATGAACATACTTGTACTCAATGCATCTCCAAAAGCAAAAAATTCAATAACACTCCAGAATGCACTGTATCTGGAAAAGAAATTCCCCTCTCATAAATTTGAATATATCCACATAGGGGTGGGAAAGGAAACAAATAGGCGTAATCTCGAGAAAACAGTCGAGTTCATCAAACAAAGCGACCTCGTCATCTTCTCCTTTCCTGTATACACATTCCTCGCCCCATCACAGCTGAATAATTTTATACGGCTTTTAAAGGAGGAGAATCTCTCATTTGAAGGTAAGAAAGCAACATGTATTACTACAAGTAAGCACTTCTACGACATGACAGCCCATAGCTACCTGGAGGAAAATCTTCTTGATTTGGGTTTTGAATGGATTGAAGGCCTCTCTCTCGACATGGAGGATTTGTTGAAAGAAGAAGGTCAGAAGGCCCTTACATCCTACTTTGAAAGGACACTGTGGGCTGTAGACAACAACATTGTTGAGAAGAGATCAAAAAGGGAAGAAATAACTCTTCCCCTTCCTCAGGAGATAGAAGCACAGGGAGAAAAGAAGGGCGACAACATCGTCACAATTGTTGCCGACTACACATATAACAGAGAAAGGCTGAGTCGTCTTGTCGAGAACTTCAAATCACTCTTTCCCTACCGCACGAAAGTTGTAGAACTGCAGAATTTCTCATTCCGCGGCGGATGTCTGGGATGCCTTAAGTGCGCGCTCGAGGGAAAGTGCGTCTACTCTGACGGCTTTAACAACCTTCTTGAGAATGAAATCCTCTCGTCAGATGCTGTTATATATGCATTTACCATCATCGACCACTCGATGGGACCGCTTTTCAAGACCTATGATGACAGAAGGTTTTATTTCGGACACCGTACGGTAAGCGAGTTCAAGAGCGTGGGATATATAATCGATGGAGATATTTCGAGAGAGGAAAATCTCAAAACAGTCCTCACTGCCCGAAGCGATGTGGGGCGTAACTACCTCACTGGTCTTGCTGCAGATAACGACTCACTCGAAATGATGGCGAAAAACCTGAGCTACAGCATCTCTCACAGCTACTCGAAGCCCCGCACATTCTACGGCGTCGGGGGCATGAAGATATTCCGCGACCTCATTTGGATAATGAGAGGCATCATGAGGGATGACCATAAGTTCTATAAGAAGAACGGCTTCTATGACTTCCCGCAGTCACAAAGGGGCAAAATGCTCGCTCTCTGCCTTGTCGGATCACTTATGAGAAACAAGAAAATCATGAAGGGTCACTCGGCCATGATAGACGAAGGAATGCTCGCACCGTATAAGAAGGTTATCGAAAAGGCGGATTAGAATCTAACGCCGACTCCTGCGTGTGCAGAGTAGAAGAGACGCTGGAAGAAGAGTACGGCATACTGTACTTCACATCCGGCATAGCAGAAGAGGTTTCTTCCCTTCCCGAAGCTGTACCCGATATTAATCATTCCCCCTGCTGTCAGGTCCACCACGCTCTTACCTTCCCCCGAGCCCAGAAAGAGCGCAAAGCCCGCACCTGCCATCGGCTCAACAAAGAGGCCGCCCACGGGAGTTATGTGTGCGCCGAAATAAGTGGAAGCAATAATACCGAGTGTGGATGAGTCAAATGAGAAGGTCAAATCCGTGCGCTCCATGGCAATCATTTTGAAAAGCTTCTCATCTTTTCCAAGCATTATCGCAGCATCAAGAGCAGCGCCTATTCTGGCATCTTTGACCGCTGTGTCATTCTGATAGATAACTCCTGCCGAATATTGATAATCGACAGCATAAAGAGATGAAAGTAAAGCTATAAGGATAATGAATGTCAGAAAGGTTTTCTTCATAGATAATTCCCCTGTAGTAAAGATACATTCATCTTAAGGGGGATCCGGGTAAATAACAAACGTTATCTTACGCCACAATAAAGGCTCAGGACTGCGGAAGGGCTTTCTTCTTCTCCCTATGACATATAACTATGTAGGCCGTAATGCAGATTAAAGCGGAAAGCACCGAGCCCGATACCGTTGCGAGTCCCACCGGAAAGAGGTTATCTGGATAGAGGGACGAGAGTATATACACCCCGGGAATGCGGAGTAGGACAATCGCAGCAATATTATGCATGAAAGATATTCCCGAGAGGCCGATGGCACAGAAGTAGCCGCTGAACGAGAAGTGTATGCCGGCAAATATCGTATCGAAAACATAGCCCTTGAGGTATTGGGTACCGCTATGTATTACTGCCTCGTCATTTGTGAAAACCGCCACAATGTTAGGTGCTATGAACTGCACGACAATAGATACAACAGCGCCGAAGAGGACAGCGATAAGAAGGGCCCAGTAAAGTGTCTCCTTCGCCCTCCTCTCCTTCCCCGCCCCGAGATTCTGACTCGAGAGTGCAGATACGGAGGAGAGCATCGAGGACGGAACAAGAAAGAGAAAAGATATGACCTTCTCGACAATGCCGACAGCTGCAGCATCTGTTAATCCGCGTCTGTTGACGATGACTGTTATGACGATGAATGCAACCTGAATAAGGCCGTCCTGCATAGCAATCGGAACACCTGTTTTCAATATGGGAGAAATTATCTTCTTCTTGAGGACTAAATCCTCCTTCTTGAGTTCAATTCCCATATTGCTGTGCTTCAGGTGTATGAATGCTATAACCACACTCAACGCCTGTGATAGAACAGTACCCAGAGCTGCCCCCATCGGGCCGAGAGCGCACGGCCCCATGAAAAGAAAATCGAGTGCTATGTTAGCAACACATGCAGCAAGAACAAAGTAGAAAGGAGTTTTACTGTCCCCTACAGCACGGTATATGCAGCTGAGGATGTTATAGGCGGTAATGAAGGGAATACCGAGAAAACATACAATAAGATATGCTCTTGTGCCGTCTACTGCCTCCCGGGGTGTCGACATCAATGAAACCACGGTAGATGACAGAAGTGTCAGAAGAACTGTCAGGAAAATGGCGACAATTGAAAAGAGAACAATCGTCCCGCCGACATTTCGACCCGCCTCTCTCCTGTCACCCGCCCCGATTGCATGCGAAATAGAGACCGTACTTCCCATGGAGAGGCCGACAATCATAACGGTGAGCATATGCATTACCTGGCTTCCGATGGAAACACTTGTAGTACTTGCGACCCCTTCAAATATTCCGATGATTACAAGGTCCGCCATCCCGTAGAGAGTCTGTAAAAAATATGATGCTAAAAAGGGAAGCGAGAAGCCGAGCAGCGTTTTAAGTACGCTTCCCTCTGTTAAGTCCTTCTCCATTATCTACCTCGATTGATAATTAATCTTCTTGAATTTATCAAGATATATGTAAATGCAGATACAGATTACGGAACTCAGAACAGATCCGCTTGCCGACGCCAGTCCCACCGGGAAAAGATTTGTCGGGTAAAGCAGTGACAGAAAATATACTCCCGGAATTCTCATGAAAACAATCGATATTACGTTATGTGCCGATGTCACACCGCTGAGTCCCAGAGCCGTGAAGTACCCCGAAAGCGCAAAGTGAATGCCGGCAAATATCGTCTCGTAGACATATCCTCTGAGATACTCAGCTCCGTTTCTTATAACAGCAGGATCTGATGTAAACAGTGCAACAAGGTCCCGCGCTGAAGTCTGAACGACAAATGATGCACCGAGTCCCAGGATGACGGAGAACATCATGGCCGCAAGCATTGTCTCCTTCGCCATCTTTTCGTCCCCGTTCTCAATGCACTTTTTCGATATCGCAGCAACGGATGAGTAGAGTGCTGAAGGAACAAGAATAAGGATAGAAATAACCTTCTCGACGATTCCCGCTGCCGCTGCATCGATTATACCGCGCCTGTTCATAATCATCGTAATGAGAATGAATGCCGTCTGGATAAGTGCTTCGTATGTTGCCAGAGGAGAGCCGACTTCCGTAATTGCCTCTACTATCTTTTTGTCGATTCTAAAGTCTTCCTTCTTTATCCTTATTTCCTTCTTGACTGCAAGAAGGTGTATTACGGCAAAGAATACGCTGACAGCTTCAGAAAGCAGTGTGCCGAGTGCCGCACCCTTTGCACCCATACCCATATATCCCATGAAGAGGATATCGAGGACGATGTTGGTAAGCGTTGCAGCAAGAACAAATATGACAGGAGTCTTTTCTTCCCCGAGGGCGCGGTAGATACTGCTTAAAACGTTATATACAACAATAAATGGAATGCCGAGAAAACAGATCCTCAGATAATCGCGGGTACCTTCTGTAGCAAGTGACGGAGTTCCCATCCAGTAAACAATCAAATCCGACAAAAGGAAAAGAAGTACCGTGAGTGAGAGGGCGATGATGGAGAAGAAAGAGATGATTGTCCCGAGTTTCTTCTCAATGTCCCGTTTATCGCCATTCTTTACTGCAGAGCCGACCACCACCGAACATCCGACTGCGACTGCCACGATTATGACGGTAATCATATGCATTACCTGGCTTCCGATGGCGACTGCCGTTGTACTTTTGACACCCTCGTACTGACCTATGATGACAAGGTCTGTCATACCGTAGAGTGTCTGAAGGAAAGAGGAGGCAAAAAAAGGCAGGGCATGCTTAATCAAGTTCTTTAAAACACTGCCTTGAGTCAAATCTCTTTCCATATTCATAACCCGTTTATTTTTTATCAAAAATTGAGGAAAAAGAAAAGACAACACTTAGGAAAGAGGACTACCAGAAAGAAGGATTGCGTAAGGGGAAAATCCATAAATGCACAATCAAATCTCAAAGATTATGTAGCGCTAAATACCATAAAAATGATAGTTAGCGCTTGAAAATCGCCTATGTGTCAACTTCTTTGAATAAATCGTCCATCTTCACTTCACTCTGGACAATCCCACTATGCATATTCTGCTTTACTCCGTATGTAGTTATAAACGTATGAATTACAGCTTTCCTTGTTCCTGTGACCTTCTTGAATAATGAGGCTCTTTCTCTCAGGTGCTCTTCATACTGCGCCTTTATCTCGTATTTATCATTTGCGTACTTGATTTCGCAGAGGTTGATTACATCATCCTTACGGTCAATGAGAAGATCTATCTGCCCTCCTTTCCATTTAGTTCCGTCCGAGTCGGTAAACGGTTTGGAGCTCCAGGAATATATGTTACACAGCACCCCGCTGATTCCAAGTTTGGCTCTGATTTCTTTGATGTGATGGAGGCAGACCTGCTCAAATGCATATCCACTCCATGCATTCTTTTCATTTGTAAACGAAATGTTTGACCAGAAATCAACATCCTGACTGTTTCCATTCTGGACAAAATGAAGGTAAAAGAGAACAAAAAGATCAGAAAGCTGGAATATGCTTTCCCTCTCCTTTTTTCCGATGGCGGAATATTCGCGAACAAAACCGCAGAGGCTGAGGTTGCGCAGTATCTCGGTTAAGGTCCCTCCGTCTTTTATCTTCGCTGTCGCGATTATCTCCTCCCTGGTAAGTCCCTTTAATTTCATCGCCAGTGCTTCTATGACTTTCCTGTAGGAAGCAGAATTATTGAAAAGTGACCTGAAAAGAAATTCATATTCCGTCCTTAGCGGGGCATTCTCCTTAAAGAAGAGCTTGTCGATATTCTTGGAGCCCGGAAGGCCCTTATCTATCATGTCCAAATAGTATGGGATACCGCCCAGAATCATATAGATGTCGAGAATCTGATGCCGGCTCATCTCAATTCCCTTCACCTTATGTAAAAACTCCTCACTCTCGCAAAGCGTAAAAGGCTTCAGGTAAATAGAACACGTTACTCTTCCGTAAAGCCCTCCCTTGTCGCCTATAAGTTTATTTATCATCCAGGTTGTAGCAGAGCCGCACACATAGAGTTTAAGAAGTGTTTCACTTGACGGCCACATATTCCAGAAATAAGAAAAAGCTGAAAGGAAATTGCTTTTGGCACTGTCCATCCACGGTAGCTCATCAAGAAATACGACGACTCTCTCCTTCTTCAATGAAAGCAGGTACTTCCTCAATTCATCAAAAGCCGAGAACCAATCGTCTATCTTCGGTCTTTCATTCCCGGTCTTCTCCGACAAAGCCCTGCCGAATTGAATAAGCTGCTGCTCTTTTGGCGTCTCATATAACCCTGTAAACCAAAAGTCAAAGTTCTCATCAAACATCTGTTTAACAAGATATGTCTTACCAACACGCCTTCTACCATACACAGCCACAAGTTCAGATTTCTCCGAGTTATAACACTCTATAATCTGCTTTGATTCATATTTTCTGCCGACAAATTTCTCGTTCATATATGAATTTTAATTGAAAAAATTTGATAAAACAAGGATTGTATAGCGCTAAGTACCTTAAAAAAGATAGTTAGCGCTGAATAATCGTCCCTATCCTCAAGTTTTATCTCCCTCAAAAGCATTGTCTTTCCGTACATATTTCCCCCTTTCTCTATTGCTAAAAGATGAGATATCGGTATAAATATCGGGTGTATGAAAACCAGCATAAAAGAGAATTACAACGCAACCATCAAAGCATGCTTTGTTGCATATATAATCCAGGCCATAGTCAACAATTTCATCTCGCTCTTATTTGTAATCTACCAGCGTGATTACGGTATGCCGCTGTCGCAGATTACTCTCCTTATTACGATAAATTTCACCCTGCAGCTGGTTATCGACTCGCTGTCTGCAGTCTTTATCGACAAAATCGGCTACCGTACCTCGATAATCATCGCCCACGCAGCATCGGCTCTCGGCCTTGTGCTTTTATCTTTCCTTCCCGACGTTATGCCGTCACATTTCTGGGGTCTTCTTATTGCTGTTTCCGTCTACGCTGTAGGAGGAGGACTTGTTGAAGTTCTGATATCTCCGATAGTTGAAGCATGCCCGACAGACAACAAGGAAAGCGTAATGAGCCTCCTCCATTCCTTCTATAACTGGGGAAGCGCTTTCGTCATAATCTTCACAACACTATTTCTGAAGGTATTCGGTTCCGGAAGCTGGAAAACACTTGCTATTTTGTGGGCACTTATTCCCATTCTCAACGGCATTCTCTTTACACAGGTTCCTATTGCCACCCTTGTAGAAGACGAAAGAGGCGGAATGAAGATTAAGGAGCTTTTGAAAAACAGAATATTCTGGATATTCGCTCTCATGATGCTCGCTGCCGGAGCAAGTGAACACTCCGTCGGACAGTGGGCAAGCACAATAGCTGAGAAGGGCCTTAACATATCGAAAACACTGGGAGACCTGTTGGGTCCTGCACTCTTTGCACTGGCACAGGGTACAGCAAGACTGACCTACGCAAAGCACAGCACCAAGATTAAGCTTGAGAATGCGATGCTCTTTTCCGCCGTTCTCTGCGTTATCTCATACCTGATTCTTATTCTTTCCCCATTCCCCGTACTCTCACTTATCGGCATGGCAATGATAGGATTTGCCGTCGGTGTTATGTGGCCGGGAACTTTCTCCCTCTCTTCAAAGAAGCTCTCGAGAGGAGGAACAGCAATGTTTGCACTTCTCGCCCTCTTTGGTGATATGGGATGCTCAACAGGACCCACCGTTGCAGGCTTTGTTGCTTCCTTTCTGGGAGAAGACCTCAAGAAGGGAGTAACAGCTTCACTTATCTTCCCTTCTCTTATGGCAATCATGATTCTCATAATCCTGAAGACAGAAAAGAAGAA
>CAVIUT010000047.1:0-13801 GCA_963646155.1 Eggerthellaceae bacterium
AACGCACTCATTGACAAAAAGTCCGATATCATACAATATAAGTACGATTAAGGACTATTTATGGCACTGAACAACGAAATATTCAAAAGATTCAATATAATTGCATGGGACACCGATGCACTCTATCACAAGATTTCCCTTTCGCTCGGACTGACCGACAGTGCTCTCAATATTCTATACATAATATACTTCGGCGGAGGTGAGGCAAAACTCTCAGATATAGTACGCTACTCCGGCCTGATGAAGCAGACAGTTAATTCCTCCTTGAGAAATCTCGAGGAGAAAGGAATACTAACGCTTGAGAAAGTCAACGGCAAAAGCAAGGCCGTTAAGCTTACCCAAAAAGGCTCGGAGCTCTGTGACAACAGTGTCAAGCATCTTATTGAATGGGAGGACAAGGCCCTTTCCGAGTTCAGTGAAGATGAGATGAAACTATTTCTCGTACTTATGGAAAAATATCTGAATTCAATGAGTGATAGTCTCGCCGCCTATGAGAAAAAGCTTCCTCCTAAAATAGAATAACTCTTTTATTCATCTACTATTTCAGCTTTAGTTATTCTTTATTTATTCCTCGTTTCGAGGAGGTTTTATGACACTTAATATTTCTGATAGATTTGATTATAAAAAATTACTGCGTTTTACTTTCCCTTCAATCGTGATGATGCTGTTCACCTCGATTTACGTCATCGCAGACGGCTATTTCGTCTCCAACTACTGCGGAAAAACTGCCCTGGCATCAGTCAACTTTGCATACCCTGTGTTGATGATTCTCGGCTCAATCGGCTTTATGTTCGGCACCGGAGGTAGTGCGATAATATCGAAAAAACTCGGAGAGAAGAAGGAAGAGGAGGCAAATAACATTTTCTCCTTCATCGTTATATTCTCCTTCTTTCTTGGAGTTATATTGACCATATTTGGTCTTCTCTTCATGGAGAAAATCGCCTACCTCATGGGAGCAAGAGGAGAACTTCTCACCCTTACAACCATCTACGGGAAGATTATACTCTCGTGTCTTCCGTCATATATACTTCAATATGAGTTCCAATGCCTTTTTGTATCAGCAAATAAACCGAAACTCGGGCTGTATGTAACGGTTGCTGCAGGAGTAAGCAATATAGTGCTTGACTGGTTTCTGATATGCATCATGCATACAGGTGTAATGGGAGGAGCAATTGCAACGGCGTTCAGCCAGGTCGTAGGCGGAGTCATTCCACTAGTCTACTTTATGAGAAAGAACTCATCACTGTTAAGATTAAAACTCTCTTTCAAGTGGGACGGAAAGAGCCTCTTGAAGACAATTACAAATGGTTCCTCGGAGTTCATGGGAAATATATCTGCAAGCATTGTCGGGGCAATATATAATCTTCAGCTCTTGAAGTATGCTGGAGAAGACGGTCTTGCCGCTTATGCTGTCATAATGTATGTCAACATAGTCTTCATGTCGCTCTTCATCGGCTATTCAGTCGGATCGGCACCGATTATAAGCTATAACTACGGAGCAGAAGATACCGAGCACCTCAAGTCCATCGTAAAGAAGAGTTTTGTCATTATATCAACCGGCTCTTTTTCTATGATTATCCTCTCATTTATCCTGGCTCGTCCTCTTGGTCTTATTTTCGTCTCATATGATAAGGAGCTGCTTGATTATACGGTCCACGCATTCAAGCTTTATTCGATATCATTCCTGTTCTGCGGTTTTTCAATCTTTTCATCTTCCCTCTTTACCGCACTCAATAACGGTCTGGTTTCTGCATTGATTTCCTTTTCCCGTACACTCTTCTTCCAGGTACTTGCAGTTCTTCTCATCCCGTATATTCTCGGAGTTGACGGAATATGGCTGAGCACAGCAGTCGCTGAAGCTCTCGCATTTGTTTTTTCGCTCACTTTTGTCTTTGCAAACAAAAGAAAGTACCAATATTGAGAGAAAAATATATGCTGCAGTCAGTCTTACCTGATATGCAGCATATTTCATCACATGATAAGAACAGCTAACATTCAAGCCGTTATGCGTTACATGTTATTATCCCATTTATTGTACTCATCAACCTTTTCCAGAAACTCACTCAAAGGCATATCCAAATCAGATGCGGCTTCCTCTGCAGTTATCCCACCTTTCCTGTAGTACATGACGGCTGTTTTAAACCTTCCTTCTCTTCTGCCTTCTTCCACACATTTTTTCTAGCTTCTTCCTTAGCCGATGCCCTGGCTATAGCAATTCCCCTTTTCTCAATAGCATCACCAAGATTGTACATCTCTCTACCTCCACGTCCGATTCAGTTGGCAATCGCAAAATCGTATTCTTTTGTGAACAGAAATTCTCTCATAAAACCCGCCACGCCAAATAAACCGTATTGGAGTTTACAAGTTTTCAATATCCAGGTATTTACGCCTTTGGCTGTTGATTACTCTCTTTAATCTTTTCCAAAAACTCACTCAAAGGCATATTCAAATCAAAAGCAGCTTCTTCGGCTGTGATTCTTCCTTTCCTGTAGTATTTAACAGTAGTATCAAACGTTCCGAGACCTAAACCTTCTTCCTTACCTAATTTCCAACCAAAAGAAATTCCCTTTCTCTCAATAGCATCACCAAGATTACACATATTCTCTACCTCCACGTCAGATTCTGTCGTCATCGCAATATTGTATTTTTCACTTAAAACCTTTTTCTTTTCATCAGGCATGACAGAAGACGAAAAAAGTGTGTTAAGAAGATTGAGTATGTCACACTCGACTTCGATCTCTGCATCCCCGAGATTCAGAACTATAACTTCAGCCTTGTCATAGGCTTCTTCTTTTACGTAAGATTCCCCGATTACAGCGTCTTCAACTGTATGGTACCTGTACATGCCGTTTCTCCGCACCTCAGGTGTGGATGGACAAATCCAAATTGAATAGACCTTCTGTATCTTTTCATAATGGTTACCTGTAAATACCCTGCCATGCTGCTCGGATAGCATTCTTGCCGCATAGTACATTCCCCTCGTCACAAGTTCGTACCCGGGCTTGTCATCTGTCTGTATTTCAAGGTTGATTATAAGCGTTACGGGTTCTTTAGTGTCGGGAACAATTGCATTGAAGCGTACATCATAGTATATAGTGCCTTCTAAAATTGAAGATGACTCCGAGTTCATCTGCTCAACCCTTCCATCGCCGTCAATCCCGCTGTGGTCCTGATGGACAGGATGGTCAGCTATCTCGACATTTCCCGTCAGACAGTGCTCGGCAATATACTCAACGCTGTATGGAAAAAACTCCTTCACACACGACTTCAAAATCCAGGCGTCGACCGCTTTGAAGGCAAGAAGGTTCTTCGCCATACGGTCGTATTTCGCTTTGTCGGCTGCAGTGTCGATAATCTGGGCTACTTCACTCTTTCTTACCACTCAAATGGTCCTCCTCTTATATAAATACGTATTTTCTTTTACACATATAATATAATTTGTATCCGGAGGATTGTCATTCCTGAATTTTCAAAAGAGAAGGAAAGATTAATCAATATCCCTCAGGATTCTTCCTCTGCCAGTTCCATGAGGAAAGGCACATATCGTAAAGATTGTATTTCGCTTTCCACCCAAGCTCCCGCTCTGCCTTTACAGGAGAAGAATAACAGACGGCAATGTCACCGGGACGCCTATCGACAATCTTATACGGAATCTTAACACCGCTTGCATCTTCAAAAGCTTTAACGACATCGAGGACGGAGTAGCCTGTGCCGGTTCCGAGATTATAAACAGCGACACCACACTTATCTCTTATAGCCTTGAGAGCCTTTACGTGCCCCTCTGCAAGATCAACTACGTGAATGTAATCCCTCACACCTGTCCCGTCATGTGTCGGATAGTCATTACCGAATACACTCAATTCCTTTCTCTTCCCGACAGCAACCTGCGTAATATACGGCATAAGGTTATTGGGTATGCCGTTGGGGTTTTCTCCGATGAGGCCGCTCGAGTGTGCACCGATTGGGTTGAAATACCTCAAAAGAACTATGTTCCATGGATTATTGTCCCCGTTTTTTATATCTGCAGTTTGGAGCGCTGTTAGAATATCTTCAAGCATGCTCTTTGTCTCGCCGTAAGGATTTGTGCACTTCCCCTTAGGACAGTTTTCGGTAATCGGAATCTGAGCCGGTTCGCCGTAAACGGTAGCGGACGATGAGAATATGATATTCTTGCATCCGTGCTTACGCATTACATCAACAAGCGTCAGCGTTCCCGTAATATTGTTGTCATAATATTCCCAGGGCTTGACGACGCTTTCCCCTACAGCCTTGAGCCCCGCAAAATGAATGACACAGTCAATCTTATTTTCACTGAATATCTTCTCGAGTCCATTCCTGTCCCGTATATCACAATTGTAGTAAGGAACGAATGAGCCGAGAATCACTTCCAACCTATCAATTGCCTTCTCGCTTGAATTGGAGAAATTATCGAGAATGATGACATCTTCTCCGCTTTGTCTAAGTGCGATAACCGTATGTGAACCTATGTATCCTGCGCCGCCTGTTACTAGAATATTCATCATCTAACTCCTTTGAAGTATCCCTTATCCCTCAAGACTTCAACTATCGACTCGACAGCCTTCTCGGCACTGCTTTTGTTCTCCGCTTCACTCATGACTCTTATAAGGGGCTCCGTTCCGCTCGGGCGCACGAGGACTCTTCCGCTTCCATCAAGTGCTTTCGTTGCTTCCTCGATTTTCGTCTGAACATCCTTGTCTTCCATAACGGAGTTCTTATCGTTTACAACAACGTTGACAAGCACCTGCGGGTAGTCCGTCATATCTTCCGAAAGCTCGAGAAGTGTCTTTCCCGTCTTCACCATAACCTCAGAAAGAACAAGAGCCGTCAATATTCCGTCTCCGGTGTTGAGGTATTTACTCAATATGATATGTCCCGACTGCTCGCCTCCGATTATATTGCCGTGCTCCTCCATGTATTCGTGAACAAAGCGGTCACCGACCTTTGTCTGAGTATACTTGATTCCCTTTTTCTCCAGTGCCTTATAGAGTCCCATGTTGGACATTACTGTAGTTACAACTGTATTTGTTTCCAGTTCATTGTTGTCCTTGAGGTAGCTGCCGAGTATGTAGAGAATACGGTCACCGTTTATGACTTTGCCTGTTCTATCAACGGCAATACATCTGTCGCTGTCGCCGTCAAAGGCAAATGCGGCGTTGTAGTCACCTTCCTTCACCTTTTTCACAAGTCCCTCGATATGTGTTGATCCGGCACCCTTATTGATGTTCGTGCCGTCAGGAGTATTGTTTATAACAGTAACATCCGCACCGAGGCGCTTGAAAACCTGTGGCGCAAGGGCATAGGAAGCACCGTTGGCTGTGTCGAGAAGGATTTTCAAAGAGCCCAGATTAGTGTGGATACATGAAGAGAGAAATCCCGAATACATGATGCGGGCATCCATATAGTCGACGACGCGTCCGATTGCATCACGCCTCTGGAGAGGAATATCGCCCTCCTTGAGTGTATCGCGATCCATATATTCCTCGACAAGGGCGAGAAAATCGTCATTCATCTTTTCACCAAGTGACGAGAACAGCTTGATTCCGTTTTCATAATAGGGATTATGGCTTGCGCTTATCATAATGCCGCAGTCAAAGAACTGTGTTCGTGTTATATATGAAACGCTGGGGGTAGTCGTAACGTGCATGTTGTAGGCATCGGCACCGGAGGCGGCAATACCGGCAAGAAGTGCATACTCAAGCATGTAGCAGCTGAGTCTTGTATCTTTACCGACAAGTATCTTTGCACTGTGAGGGCCGCGGTCCTTTGAATAATACCATCCTAAAAATCTTCCGATTCTATATGCATGGTCGAATGTAAGCTCTACGTTTGACTCCCCTCTGAAGCCGTCTGTCCCGAAATACTTTGGCATCAGCGTGCCTCCTTGACTACGATGTTTCCAACTCCTTTGTAGATGGAGTTTTCTCTGACAACACCCCTGACACGTGAGAGAGGATAAATATTTGTGTGCTTTCCTATCACCGTTCCAGGGCATAAGACGCTGTTGCACCCTACTTCAACCCAGTCGCCGAGGAATGCACCGACCTTCTTTATTCCCGTCTTTATCTCCTCTCCCGACTCTTTATCCTTTATTACAACAAGAGTCTTATCTGATTTGACATTACTAGTAAGGCTTCCCGCCCCCATATGTGACTTGTAGCCGAGAATGGAGTCCCCGACATAGTTGTAGTGCGGAACCTGCACGGAGTCGGAAATGATGACATTCTTGAGTTCAACTGAGTTCCCGATTACACAGCCCGATCCGACGAGTGCACTCCCTCTGATGAAAGCCGAGTGCCTTACTTCCGTCTCAGGTCCTATGATACACGGCCCTGATATATAAGCTGACGGATAGACTACAGCAGTATTATGAATCCAGATATTGTCGCCGACTTTTTTGTAATCAGGTCCGAGAGTCTCTCCTAGAGAGATAATAAGGTCTTTTATACCTGCGAGTGCCTCCCAGGGATACTCAAACGAAAGTATGTAGGAAGAAGCAGCAGAATGGCCATTTTCATATAAATCATGTGTTCTATACATCAAAATCCCCTATAAATTTAATGATATAAAATCTATCACAAAGGTAGTTGTTGAACAATTATAAAAGTTATTTTATCTGCATTCCCCCGTCATGATGCCGATTATGGTCCTGTCAGTCTCTCTCATCCCGACAGTTGCCAGTTCCACGATGTTGTTGATTGTATTCTCCACACCCTTTGTCACAATACCGTCGCCTGAGAGAAACTCACTGCCGTTTCTCGTCATCTCGAAGCCCAGGAGTCCCGCTTCCACTGCAGATGCAATTTTCGCCGCACAGCTTGCCTTCGCGCCGTCACAGATCATCCCGCTGAGAATGGCAAGTGTATTGACAACAGAGTGCGCAATTTCCACTTCCCTGCCGCCATGTAGATATGATATTCCACTCGAGGCCCCGCATGCAGCACTTGTCGCCCCGCAATAAGCGGAAAGCGGCCCGATTTTCGCCTTTATGTGTATTGCTACCAGATTAGATACCACCAACGCACGAAGAAGAAGTTCTCTTTCCACCTTCATGCTTTCGGCGTAGACAATAACGGGAATTGAGACCGTAATACCCTGGTTCCCGGAGCCGGAGTTGATGATGACAGGCATTTTGGAGCCGTTCATCCTCGCATCAGACCCGGCAGCTGCATAGGCCTTCGCCCTGTTATGTACATCGTTGGGGTATGATGAAAGGATTATTCTCCCGATATTTGCGCCCCATGGATTTCTGAGCCCTTCCTCAGCTATCGCCGTGTTGTACTTTATCTGGCGCCCGATAATCTCTTCGATATTCACTATATCTACGGTGGACGCAAACTCTACAATTGATTTTATATCGAGTTCGTCACGGCTTGTCTTTTCGCCCGCACTACTTTCTATAAATTCCTTTTTATGCAGTGTCCTGCCGTCAAGGATGACAGAGACGACATTTGTGTGGCTGCCGGCTATCTCGACAACAGCTTCATGGCCTGAGAGAAAAGCATCAATTACTATCGAGAAGGTATAATTCCTTCTCGAATGGTGTACGCTTATTACATTCCTATCGAGGTATTTCTTTATTTCACATCTCTCTTCATCCGTCAAAGACGAGAGCACCTGGAGTTCCTTCTCCGGCTTTGATGCTATGGCTCCCGCAGCAACTGCAGTTTCTATTCCCTTAAGGCCGTTTGTCCCGGGGACAACAACGCTTTTGACATTCTTGATGATGTTTCCCGAGACATATACATCTATCCTCTCGGGAAGTCCTCCGAGAACGTGTGATGCAATTGATGATGCGTACGCTACGCTGATGGGCTCGGTGCATCCCGTTGCAGGAACGAGCTCTTCTTTTAAAATTGAGATAAAAGCTCTCTTCGTTTCTTCTTTCACCCAATCAGTTTCATCCCGAAATCAACGGAAGGCAAGAAAAACTTATTCTGTATAATACTTCGCCCTCTTTATGAAATAGACAAGACTCAAGATATGTAACACAAGAGCGGCAAGAGCAAGTATTCCATAAAGGATGAAGGAGCCGTAAGCATTAAATAGATATGTCTTTATGTATCCGAAATCCCTCAACAGGAGAAGCGCATGGATAACCATAAGCATGACAAAGGATGACTTCATGAAATTCTTAAGGCCGAAAAACGTAACAATCGGGAGCACAAGGAGTGCTGTCGAATAGGGTGGGAAAGAACCGTAGGATGATACTGAGTAATATCCCGGACCCGATACACGATACGAAGAAAAGCCTTTGATTATGGAGAATAAAGATACGGCCGCTTCCAGAAATAAAAGCACATACGATACGACGTATGCATATCTGAAGCCGACATCGCCGTCCCTAAGGTTATATTCGACCTTCTCAAGCTTTTTCCCTTCCCTTTCGAGTTTAGCGCCGCACTGAGGGCAGTATTCATACTTCTCGTCAATCGATGCGCCACACTCCGGACACAGGGGCGCAAACTTCTCACCGCAATATTGACAATACTTTGAACCGTCTTTGTTGATTCCACCGCATTTAGGACACTTCATATATTTCCTCCACCCTTAATTAAACACCCGATGGGCGAAAAGACAAGAGAAGACACACTTGAACTTTTATCCCTTTAGTAGGATTATCTGACCATGCATGAATCAAAATCAAGTGCAATAGACTTTACGACGGGTAATCTCAAAAAGGAGATTATTTTTTTCGCGCTTCCCCTCTTTCTGGGAAACCTCTTCCAGCAGCTCTATAACACTGCCGACAGCCTCATTGTCGGTAACACCTTAGGCGCCGAAGCACTTGCCTCGGTCTCGTCTTCCGGCCCCCTTATCTTCATGATGACAGGATTTTTCAACGGCGTTGCAACAGGAGCGGGTGTTGTAATTGCCAAATACCTGGGGGCGAGGGAATATGAGAAAGTAAGGGACGCTGTCCATACAGATATTGCATTCGGGCTCGTTTCCGGCATAATCCTCACAGTTCTCGGAGTCGCATTCACACCGTCAATACTAAGATTGATGAACACTCCGGAAGATATAATGGAGGGAAGCGTATCTTATTTCAGAATCTATTCGATGGGAATCATATTCAGTGTTATGTACAACATAACCATGGGTATTATGAATGCAAGCGGTGACTCAACCCACCCTCTCATCTATCTTATAATATCGAGTATAACGAATGTCATTCTCGACCTCTTCTTCATCAAGGTTCTCCACACAGGAGTCGGAGGCGCTGCAGCGGCAACAACAATAGGACAAGGCCTCTCGTTTATCCTTTCGTTCATCAGACTCTTAAGAAGTAAGGAATGTTACCGCGTCGAGATAAAGAGAATAAAGTTCAATAAGCCGCTTCTGGGGGAAATCATACGCTATGGCCTCCCGTCGGGAATACAGAACTCCGTCATCGCAATTGCTAACCTCGTCGTCCAGTCCAACATCAACACATTCTCCTCCACTGCCGTTGCAGGAAGCGGAGCATATGCAAAAATCGAGGGCTTTGCATTCATCCCCATAACATCATTCTCGATGGCGCTTTCAACATGCATAAGCCAGAATCTCGGGGCAAAAAACTACCAGAGGGCGAAGGAAGGCGCACGCTTCGGCATTTTCACATGCATAACGCTTGCAGAGATAATAGGCGTCATAGTCTTTCTTTTCGCGCCCTTCTTCATATCTCTCTTCAACAGAGACCCGGAGGTAATAAGAATAGGAGTCAAGCAGTCACATATAGAGGCGCTCTTCTTCTTCCTACTGGCCCTTTCACACTCCATAGCAGGAATAATGAGGGGGGCTGGAAAGGCAAAGGTGCCGATGGTCGTCATGTTATCTATATGGTGTATATTACGTGTGACATATATCACAATCGCCCTCTCGATATCACACACGATAGACCTCGTCTACTGGGCTTACCCATTAACATGGTCACTCTCAAGCATTGTATTTGTCATTTACATGAAGACTTCGGACTGGATTCACGGCCTCGACAACGAGCTCTGGGCTAAGAATTAAGAGAGCCGAGATATCTCTCGAGCTCGTCAATATTTTCCCGGAAAACAAATGCTTTCATCCCCTCGTGTACGGCACCCGCACAATTGAGAGGAAGGTCATCTATGAAAAGCGACTCTTCGGCTTTCAGAGAATATCGTTGAAGTAACAGTTGATATATCTCGGGCATGGGTTTGACAAGTTTTACCTTCCCGGAGAATATTATGCCGTCAAAGCATTCACTCGAGGGGATAAGGGGAAAGTATTTTCTCACCGATGCCGGTGCATTCGATAAAAGGTATATCGAGTATCCATCAGCTTTCTTCTTTCTGATGAAATCAGCCATTCCTTCGACAGGATAAATCATATCCTCCCAATAGAGTGATTTATGAATGTGGTCCCAGTACTTTCTGTCGATGCGGCTCTGAAAAACCTTCTCGGCTTCCTCCTCGTTTAGTACTCCCCAGTCAAGAAGCGGCCACTCGAGGGATGAGAACATCCTCTCAGATAGTATTTTCCTCTCCTCTTTATCGTCTATCCCCATCCAGTCCATCAGAAGCTCTCCCTTCCAGTGGATAAGGACATTACCCATATCGAAAACAAGATTTTTAATCATAGCGTAACCTCAAGCGTTGATGATAAAAGTTATTTTTTCTTTTGAGTAGCCTCTTTCTCAAATTTGTGCAAAACTTGAAGTATGAAAATACTGGTCATAAACCCCGGATCAACTTCGACTAAGATAAGCCTTTTCGAATACCGCAGTGAGTTATTCACAGCATCCGTCGTTCACGATGCGCCCATGCTTCTTTCTTTCAATACGACAAACGACCAACTCGATTTCAGGAAGGATGTCACACTCAAAATCCTTTCAGACCACGGCTACTCCATAGAGTCTTGTGATATCTTTGTCGGACGCGGAGGAAGCGCACACTCCCAGAAGGCCGGACTTACAGTAATAGATGAAGCGCTCTATTTAGACACAAAGAATGAAGTTGACGGAACAGACCATTCCTCAAAGCTCGGCGTAATGCTGGCATACCTTTTCGGAAAGAAATACAATAAGATGGCATTCACACTCAACCCTATCAACATGGACGAAATGGATGACATAGCAAGAATTACAGGTATTAAAGGTGTATACCGCCGTCCACAGACCCACGCTCTCAATCAGAAGGCGACAGTGGCGATGCATGCAGAGAGGACCGGAAAAAGACTTGATGACTCGTCATATATATGCGTTCACATAGCCGGAGGAATTTCAATTGCAGCCCACCTCAACGGCAGAATGATAGATTCAAACGAAGGCGCCGGAGGAGACGGACCGTTCGCGCCGACAAGAATAGGATCCATTCCTGTAATTGAAGTTGTCAGGTACCTCGAGAAAGGCCACACAATAGAAGAACTCAAGCGCCTTTCATCAAAAAGCGGAGGCTTTGTTTCATACTTCGGCACATCCGAGGCATTAAAGGTATATAAATTGGTCGAAGAAGGAGACGGGGAAGCAAAGCTGGTCTGGGAAGCGATGCTCTATCAGATATGTAAGGCAATAGGCGCAATGGCTGCCGCTCTCTCGGGAAAGGTCGACAATATAATACTCACGGGTGGGCTCGTCAGATACCCATCCCTCGTCGAGTACATCACATCACACTGCTCTTTCATCGCACCTGTTGTAACATACCCGGGGGAAGTCGAGCAGGAAGCACTTGCATTTGCCGTATGCGACTGGATTGACGGCAAAGAGGAAGCACATAAGTACATACCCAGGGATGTATTCGAGGGCTTTGACTGGGATTGAATACATACCTTCATTCCGTTCGAAGGATTGTAAGGCGCCATAGTCCCCTTACATATCTAATAAAGAGCCTTACTCCGTCAGCACAATATAATCCATATCAATATTGTTCCTCTTTCCGGCCTTCTTTATTATCTGGCATCTTTCAAGCTCTTTGATTGAACGCTGAACTGTCCGGGCAGTGACCCCAACAGCTTCGGCAATATCTTTTGTAGAAGCGTTGGCATGAGAAGTGATGAAATCAAATATAGACTTTTCCAACCCGCTTAATTCACGGTTATTCGCGACATCATTTCTGCCATTCGCGACACAGTTTGCGGCATTTCCTCTCGCTCTATCACATGTTCAATTTCCAATGTGATAGTAACTCTATCCGGGTCAATTGACTCTACTAGTTCAGGCTCTTTGTATCCATATTCTTTCCAGGTGCTGAAAACATCGCTGAGTCCTATACCTGAACGCTCACCAACATTGATAAGTGAAAACATGTTGAAGATTATTGCGTTTCTAGCAGCGCTTATTCAACCCGCAATTGCTTCATTGTCAAACCTTTGAAGGAAGGCGAAGCTGTGCATGCACTAACCTCGATGCTTGCATCGTAGGGTTTGAGGAATGTCGTCAACACGCCTCCTATATTATTCTGATACAGAAAAAGCTGCATCACCTTATATCTATATTCCTCGAATGCCTGACAAGTTTCAGTTCCCTGTGGTTTGCACTTGCAGCTCCCCTTGTTCCGTCAAGCTTTCGTATATCGAAATATCCACTTGTCCGTCTGCCGTGTATGTAACAGATCTCTCCATTGTACATAACAACATCGAACAGCCTGAAGCCGAACATTACACGCGGACATTGATTAGAATATCTGGGGAAGAATTTTCTATGAAAACTATTTTGAAGAAATATTAAAAGCTTTTATTTTAATTATTTCCATGTTAAATTAAGGGACAGATAAAGGGACAGATAAAGGGACAGATAAAGGGACAGTTAAAGGGACAGTTAAAGTTTATAAGGAGTTGTTATGGCACTGCCAATCAATATTGTAGAGTTAATTTAAAATCGTGTTGTTGAGAGTTATCGCATCGAATATAAGAAAGATTGGAATCCTGAACCTATAATCCACACAATCGCAGCATTTGCGAACGATATTGATAACTGTGGTGGTGGATATATCATCATAGGGGTAGAAGAAGAAAACGGGCTTCCCCGCATTCCTGTTTGTGGTCTCAATAAGAAATCAATGGACAAGATACAGAAGCAAATCCTCAATAAATGCAACCTTATTGAACCTAGATACATTCCTGTTGTGAAACCCGATGTTTATAAAGGAAAAGATATACTCATAGTATGGGCTCCCGGAGGCGATGACCGCCCCTATAAGTGCCCTGTTGTTCTTAATTCAGATAATACATCGAAGAAAAGTGAAAAAGCTTACTATATTCGTAAGATGTCTAACACCATTATTGCAAATCAAAGGGAAGAGCGGGAATTGATAAGCCTGAGCAGGGATGTTCCCTTTGACGACAGGATTAATCCTAATGCTGAGATACAGGACATGAGGAGCAGTCTAATTTCGGAGTTTCTTTACTCTGTCGGAAGTTCCTTATACTCCGAGTCCCTCACAAGGGCATTGGAAGATGTCGCAACGGACATGAAACTGATTGGAGGTCCTCAAGAATATCGTAAGCCTGTTAATGTTGGGTTAATGTTCTTTAATGAGAGACCGGATAATTTCTTCCCATATTCACAGATAGAGGTTGTCATTAAGCCGGATCCAACAGGTATTGGGATGAGAGAGCACATATTCAGGGGACCTATAGATAAGCAGCTGATGAATGCACTGGAGTATATACGTTCATCTGTTATTGAAGAGTACATAACAAAGCTGCAAGATGAGGCAGAAGCAGTACGAGTATATAACTGGCCATACCGTGCTGTTGAAGAAGCGCTGTGCAATGCGATTTATCCCAGGGCGTAAAACCCCCGAGTTTACTCCGGGGATGTAAGCCCGATTGA
>CAVIUT010000048.1:0-13577 GCA_963646155.1 Eggerthellaceae bacterium
GCTTTCTATTCTGGGAGTTTCGTCAGAAGTCTCTGTTTGGAAAACTCTGCCCACAGAGGAGAATAATGGTGCTCAGGTGGATTTAATTATCGACAGAAGAGACAGAGTAATTGATATCTGCGAAATGAAGTTTTCCGAGAACGAATTCTCCATAGATAAAGAATATGCAGAGAATCTTCGTAACAAGATGGATGTGTTCAGGATAGTAACAGGGACAAAAAGGCAGTTCAGCTGGTTTTCATCACATCATACGGACTTAAACAAAACATGTATTCATCCCGGGTTCAGGGTGAGGTTACGCTGGATGATTTATTCGAAAGGAAGAGAAAGTAATACCTGGAACGGCCTACAGAAACAAGACTTTATAAAATCTATGCCGGCAGAACAGGCAAGAAGAAGGTTGGAATACAGGATGTGTAACAGCCATCAAATTATGCCTATACTGCCACAATTGCTGGATAATCGGCTTATCTGGTGTTTAGGACAAAGGTGCTGGCAGTGAAAACCTATTATCGTTTCCTGATTGTTAGATTGAGACGTAAACATAAAAAATATGGAAAACTTTGATTTGTTGTGTTACTTTCAAGCTGGAGGAAGAGATGGCAAGGCCACGGAAGGAACCAGAACGGGACATACAGGAGATAATGGAGAACATCATGACTCCACTTTCCTTATCATATCTGAATCCTGAGGGTGAAAAGGATGCAAATGGACACGCAAGGATAAACGACCTCTGTTCCCGTTATAATCTTTCCAATCTGAAAGTAAGGAAGCTGCTTGTTACTGCCGGCGTTTATCAGAGCCCGTCACTTACATTGGTGAACGGGAAGCTTATTGATGCTGCAGTCGAGGTAATAAAGTTGTATGGATGTGGCAAAAGTTCAAATGAAATTGCTTTGGAGCTCGGTCTCAGCAGGAGTACGGTCAATTCACTCATTCCGTACTCTCCAGACGGCGCATACAATCTTGAAGAAAAGATTGACGGTTCACGTGAAATGAATAATGCAAGCCTTGCTTCAAGACGGAACAAAAGATACCGCAAGAAGAAGATCGTCGAGGAATACAGACAAGAGGAAGAAAGACAAGCCCGGGAGGGTAAACATATCGATATTGATGATGCATTGGTAAAATTAAAGGAGAGTAAAGATATGAATAAGTGTGCATGCTGTGGAAAGGAAACAGTCAATCTGGTGAAAGTAGGCAATAAGAAGGGAATCGGGAGATGCTGCGAGCACTGTGCTGCACTCATACTTAACGAGTTCGATAAGAGGAAGATGGAAGGGAGAGACAAGTGCCTGAAAACCTCCTGGATCTTCAACAAGAATGTCTATGTCAATGCTTCCGGAGAGGAGATATCCTTTCCTATGATGATATTTGAAGTTTCAGGTGATAACGGCACTTCGCATGCGTTTTTGGTATCTGCACATAATCAGGAGGATCAAATAACATATCAAGCTGAAGAAATCTATAAGCTCGATAAAGACGGTAAGAAAACGAGGTGTAATAATTCAACAGAATACTTCTTTTCAGTTTTCGGCCCAAAGAAGGAGGAGTTCTCACTTCTTGAGGACCTTTTAGAGAAGACTGCAGCCGGAGTCAAATACAGGTCGTTGACCAAAGACGGTAACTCGCTAGAGGATGTCGGAATGATTGATGTGGGGTTCAACGAATTCATAATTGACGGGAAAGTATATTCGTTTGACGAGCTCGGAGGGCTTTTTGAAAATAAAGAAGGCTGGCGAATACAGTATCAGGTGATGGATAGGTTCAGTCCTGTTCTGGAGAAGGACTCATATCTTATGCCGGTAAAGCTTAATGACAAAGCATTAATGGATGAGCTTGAAGAGATGATCTGTATTTTCAGTAGGGAAGGAAAGGGGGAATTCATCAGCAGGGAGAGCCTTCATGGATTTGAAATCTACTTCACAAAACTTCTTGATAAGTTATCGTTCTACTATGACCATGGTTCCTTCGGCGCGGGGAAGATTGCCGGTATGAAGATGATAGAAATACTCAGAGCTGTTGGGACCGATGATGATATGTTTCCTGAGTATCAGATAAAGGAGATTCAGGACAGGATAAGTAAATATGAGTGGTGCAATCATCCGGAAAGAGCACCGCTGCCGAATTGAATATTATAACGAGAATGGAACTGAACTTTATCAATCGGGAACCTCTGAACAGAACAGGGATTATGCCCTTAAGTCATGACTCTGTATTGCTCGCGGTATCTATCAGCTGTTCGTATCTTGTTTGATCTTTGTCTCGAAAATATACCGCTTCAGTAAGAATACACAGAAATAGGGGAAGGTATAGAACTTCCCGTTGAAGCCGATATTCTTATTGCAGAGTTTGATACCGTATCTTATATCGGGATATTTGTCTTTTTCGATGAGTGCCCTGAGGGATGCTGTGGCACCGTCAGTCGCTTTCACCTCTACGGGAATCAGGGAGGATGCATCACGGATGAAGAAGTCCATTTCGAGTGTGGACTTTTCGTTTCTGTAGAAATAGAGGTCATAGCCTTCCTTTATAAGTGCGTCCGCTACGATATTTTCGTAGATAGCACCCTTGTAGGCATTGAAATTTCTATTCTGCCTTAAATCCGCCTGAGCTTCCTCATCAAGACTTGCAATCAAGAGTCCGGTATCTTTGTAATATATTTTGAAATTGTGAGGGTTGTAATTTCCTTTAAGGGGGAGAGCTACTCTATCCAGATTGCAGCATATGTTGATAATCCCGGCATCCTTAAGCCAGTCCACAGTCCCCACATATTCCCTGCTGCGGGCGCCTGGACTGACTTTCGTAATCTGAAAACGTTTATTATCATTTGCTAGAAAGACAGGAATATGGTTATAGATATTCTTTACCTTCGCTTTGTCCATTCCCTCTACATATTTGACGATATCTTCTTCATAGTCCGAGAGAATCTGTTTCTGCGCTTTCAATGTTCCAGAGTAATTCTTCTGCTCTACAAATAGTCTGACGACATTCGGCATTCCTCCGAGCGTCATATACTCAGTAAAGTTTTCCATCCATACGTTGTATTCCGTTTCACTGAAAGGACGGTTGTCCTTCATGTGTTCAAAGATGGGTTCTATCTGATCTGTGTTGTATCCCTTTGCCCATAGGAATTCCTCAAAGTCCATGGAATGCATCTCATAGTCTTCCTTGTAGCCGACGCTTACGGAGGTGACGGAATTGTAGTTGATGCCGAGAAGAGAACCGGAACATATAACATCATACCTTGAGTCAAGTTTGAAAAACTTGAGACTAGTAGTACAGTCGGGGCAGTCCTGGACTTCATCAAAGAGAATCAGGGTTTCGTTGGGCACGAATTTAAAATCGGGATTAATCAGGGTAATCTCTCTTATAATCTTATCCGGTGAATATCCTGAGCTGAATACTCTTTTGTACTCTGGAGAAGTGATGAAGTTGATTTCAACAAAGTTGTTGTAAGTCTTTGCGAACTTTTCAATTGAGTAGGTTTTTCCGACCTGCCGCGCCCCCCTTATTATGAGTGGAAGACGATCCGGATTTTTCTTCCATTCAATGAGAAACGAGTCAATTTTTCGTCTTAGGTCCATAGTCTCTTTCTTTTCTCCCTATGTTAAGTATAATAGGCTCAATCACATTATTCCAGCTGTTTTATGATGTGTTTATCACATAATTCCGAATGTTTTCAGGGCTTTTATCACATTTTTCTTCAATCGGGCTTACATTCCCGAAGTAAACTCGGGGGTTTTACGCCCTGGGATAAAAAGGTATCCGGAGAATAATCTCGATATACTCTCCCTTATCTTCAGTCACGGCCTCCTTCTTCCGGGAACCGAAGAAGGGAGGAAAGTATACTTCAGACTTTTCTGGGAGAAGAATCCATCTCCAGAGATTTTAAAAGCCGTAGATTATCCTCTCTATTACATAGACTCATCTCCCATTGCTGCTGCAATATCGAACATCTGGTTTACGCCGGATAAATATCCCCTTCTGATAAAAGAGGAATGTAATCTTGAAGGGGAAAGTGAATGTCTTCCGCCACTCTATTATGCCCTCTCGTCCGGCGATGAGAACAAGGCTAAGACCGTCATCGCACTCGGCGCTGATTTTTCCTGGCACGACGGGGACGGAAACAACCGTCTTCACCATGTAATACGGACTAGAGCCGTAGACTCCTATTCGGATATATTCTCTCTCTTTCCATTGTCTCTTCTTGAAGAGAGAAACAAGGGGGAGAGCCCTCTCGATTATCTGATGGAGGATTAGCATGTCTCTGGGTCTCTCAACATTTTCCGTTTTTTGTTCATGTCAGCTTCTGGGTTGTGATAAAATTAGGATAAAGGTCAAAAGGAAAAAGGAGTTTCTATGACCAGAGAGGATTGGTTTTATAAGAGGCAGTTGAGTCTTATGGAGATATTCATTCCGAATAAGAAGAACATAAAGAAGATTATCGAGATGAATGACGGCCTTCATGAGAGATTCAGAAATGTCTATGACGATATGCTGACGATGAAGAAGATTGTCGATGATGAGATAAAGCGGGGCGTACTCAAATGTACGGGCTACAGAATACATCCCGAGTACTTCTTCGCCTATGGCAAAAAAGGAGGAACCCCGATTGCAGGTGAGGATTTACTTGTCGAACTCAGCGATGCGACGATAAAGTATCCTTATTTCGAGCTCACTCACCGTAGTGATGAGATTCCATCCTTTGAAGAGGATTTTCTCAACTATGACGAGGACCGCTCATATAATATCGGATGGCTGGATTACCCCGGACTTGAAGGACACTATATCTACCTATATATGTTCTGGCTCTTCCAGGATGCGGGAACATTCTGTCCGTTAGATATAACATATCTGACGGCGAATGATCTTGAGTGGCAGATAGTCGTGGAGTATGAACACTACAACAAGAAATAAGCGGGCTCTTCTTTGAAAATAATGGTTTACGGGGGAAATAATGAAAATATTATTCGGAATGAAACTTGACGGCGCAAGATGGACAGACGAGAGGGCTTCTCTCGACTCTGTCACATACGGCCCAATGGGAATGCTCTCATGGCTTGAGAAATACATGGCTATCGACGGCATCGATACTCCTCAGCCGGAAAGGATTAACCAATATCTTGAGAAGATAAAGGCTGCCGATAGTCCGTGGTGCAGAAAATCATTCAATCTTGATTCATGGTCGACGGCAAAGGAGATGCTTTCCTGGCGCGATGAACTGATTTTGAACGGCTGGAACAGAGAGGACTCTCCTTCAGCGCGTCTTGAGGCGCTTTCGCTTATAGAGAAAACTCCCCTCCCTCTTTCTCCCGGGATTCCCGACAGGCTTGAAAAGGTCATAAGTGAAGCCTCTTCATTCAATTTCGATATTTCTCTTGAAACAGTGGATGATATCGATAATCTACCGTATCTCTGGAAGGAGGTATTGCGGGGCCTCTTAGAGAGAGGTGCGGAAATAAAAGAGTATGTTTCTTCTCCTCCATGTAAACCGCTTATCACAACGGTGACGGGAGAAAACGAATTCACCCTTGCCCGTGAGTGCGCGAGATACCTTTCTTCCGGAGACAACTCGTCTATTGCCATCATTGCAGAGGGTGAGACATATGTTCTGGACGGGCTTCTTCATCGATATGGTTTCGGGAGTATAGGTAATACTGTTCCTTCGAAGTGGAGGGAATCTCTTCAGATTCTTCCCCTTTGGCTCAAGACGCTATGGAAGCCTTTCAATGTCACGGAGTTTATGGAGCTTTTAAAGCTTCCCGTGTCTCCGATTCCGGCTCTATTGAGGAACAATCTTTCCTTTGCACTTCAGAAAGCTCCGGGATATGGCGGGGAGGAATGGAATGAAGCCTGGAAAAAGACCGAAAGTGAGATAAGGGCGAAATACCCCGAAGACCCGGATGAAAGGCTCAGGAAAGTCGAGGAGATGAGAAATATTCTCGACCATCACAGCTTCTATGCGGGAGAAAAGGTGAGTGAAGAGGATGTAATCGAGAGGTGCAGCATCTTCATAAAGTATCTCTCTTCTTACATCATAAGCTATCCCGAAGTGAAGATTCCTTTGTCCCACGCGAAGATGCTTGTTGAGCTTGTTTCCGGTAAGGGCGAAGTGACTGAAATAGAGATTGAGAGGATGCTTGAGAGTATTATCGGAACGGGCACTGCAGGAGACGGCGACAGTGCGGAATACACTGAATTTGACGTCTGCACGAATCCCGGTATGATAATGAAGAACTATGATACAGTCATATGGTGGAACTGCGTCTCTCCTCCGGGAGGTGCTTTGGTAAACTGGACGCAGCGTGAAGTTGGAGTTCTCAAAGATTATAAGAGAAGTGCCGTGAGAGAGATTGACAGCGCATCATGGCATAATGCTCCCCGTCATGCGGAGAAAAACCTTATATGTTTCATCCCGAAAGTCCTGAACGGCTCCTCTTCCTTTCCTCATCCTCTTCTTGACGAGTATGACGAGAAGGATGTGAATAGATTGACGGCATCCTCCCTTGTTGATGACTCAGGGCTCTGGCATCTGTTGGATAGAAATATAGAGCTGGAGGAGAGAGAGTTCTTCGCACCTTTTATATCCAACAGGTTTGATTTCTCTTCCTTCAAGCCGGAGAGGCTCTCTTACTCGTCACTAAGTGACCTTATTGCATGCCCCGTCAAATGGATGCTGAGGTATCATATAGCACTTACTCAGGCTGACACAATGAGCGTCCCGACAGGAAATCAGGTGATAGGTACTCTTGCCCATAAGATTGTTGAAAATATCTACAAAGGGCGGGATGCCCTTACTGAGGAAGAGGCCGAAATACTTGCCGGAGAGGAATACGACACTCTTCTTCCACAGATGGCAGCAGAATTGATGAGTCAGGGAAGTGAAGTTGAGGAAAGGAGAACAAGAAAGCTTTTAGTATCTTCAGTGAGGAATCTTGTCAGGGAAATCAACAGCCACCATTTGAAGATTTGTTCTAATGAGATGAGACTCTCAGGTGAATTTGAAGGTGTTCCTTTCTCCGGCTACAGCGATATCGTCCTCGAGGACAGGGATGGAAATAAATTCGTTATCGATATGAAGTGGTCGTTCGGTAAGCATTATAGGGAGCACTATGAGAATGATGAGGCATTACAGCTTGCTGTCTATTCATGGCTTCTGGATGAAGGGAAGAACGTAAGCTCTGCTTATTACATCTTCCCGAGGAAGGATTTTGTCTATGAGGACGGAAAGGATTGGCTTACTTTGATGGAAAGAGCGAGAAATTCCTACAAAAGACGACTTGCCGACTTGAATGAAGGTTATCTCTTCAAGGGGTGTGAAGCGACTCTGGAGGATTCGCCTGATATTCTCAAAGTTGATACAAAATGTGAGTATTGTGACTATAAGGATTTCTGTGATGTCCTGGAGGGGAAAAATGAGTAATAAGATAACACTTGTAAAGGCGAGCGCAGGATCTGGAAAAACATACGATTTGATGAAACGCCTCAGCGATTGCATTAAGGACGGTATCGAGCCGGAGCATCTTTTTGCGACAACATTTACAGTCAAAGCTGCCGCCGAGTTGCAGTCAAGGATAAGAAAGAAGCTTATCGAGGACGGAAAGGCAGAACTGGCATCCCGGGTATTCGACGGCCTGATCGGGACTGTCGACGGTATATGCGGACGCCTGCTTTCGGAATATGCAATTGAAGCAGGGCTTTCCCCGTCTTTGACTGTAATCGACGAGAACGATTCAGATGACATCTTTAAGTCGTCTCTTTCTTCTGCTTTCCAGCAGAATGCAGAAAGAGTAAGGGAGATAGACGATGCTGCGGAGAGGCTGGGGCTCATCGAAAAGAGCCGCTATGAGAGTGCTGACTGGAAAAAGGACGTAAAGACCATTACAGAGACGGCGAGAAACAACAGGCTCGGCAAAGAAGAGCTGGAGGCGTGTGCATCAAAATCAATAGATGCGTTGAAAGATATTTTCCATGACGATACAAGCTTTTCTCTCGAGTATTTAGCAAAGTCTCTTTCTCCGACGGCAGGGTTTGTATCGACTTTCAACAATACCAATAAAACAATAAAAAGGATTAAAGAGTTCATTAAAACGCCCACGTGGATCACCGCTGCAGGACTGGGGAAGGCCGAGGTTGCAAAGAAGGATATCAAGGCCGGTTTCGACACGGAGACACTCGATGAGATAAACGAAAAACTTCTGGACAGCAGAGAGCTCTTTAAGGATATCTCGACTGTAATCAAAGGTGTATTTCATTTCGCCTCCCTTGCTCTCGAGTCATATCAGGAATACAAGGAGAAGCTTGGGCTAGTCGACTTTGTCGACCAGGAGTGCAGAGCGCTTGAATTATTTGAAAACAATTCAAGGTTCAGAGAACTTATCAAGGAAAGACTTTCGATAGCGATGGTTGATGAGTTCCAGGATACAAGTCCCATCCAGCTTGCCCTGTTTCTCAAGATAAACGAGTGTGCGGGAAACGGCTCGGTGTGGGTTGGAGACCCGAAACAGGCTATATACGGCTTCAGAGGTACGGATACCGAAATAATGAATGCTGTAGTTGAATCAATCCCCGAGGAAAATGTCTCGAGCCTCAAATACTCATGGCGTAGTAAGGAAAATCTTGTAAATCTCTCCAACGCCATATTCAGCCGCACATTCTCCCGAATGAGAAGGGAAGATGTTGTTCTATCGGTTCCTCCCGAGAGGAAAGAAAAGGCAGAAGGCGGGGAAATCGAGGCATGGCACCTTGTCGGAGGAAGTAAGGAAGAGCGCTTCAATATGCTTGCCCGCGGCATTAACAATCTCATCAAGTGTGAGGGCGTGAAGGCTGAGGATATAGGAGTATTGATGAGGACGAACAGTGACTGCACAGTGCTCTCTTCTGCTCTTTCCGAATGGGGTATTCCTTCCTCCGCTTCATCCGGTCCACTGATGGATACTCCTGAAGCACGACTTGTCATGGCTGCATTCAGATTCACTCTGGACTCGAATGATACGGCAGCACTGGCTCTTCTATGCGCTTATTATGGGGAAAGCAACAATCTGCTCGATACCATAATCAAAGAGAAGGATGTTGATTTCAAAACACTCAGGGAGCTCCCGCTTTTGAAGAATCTATCACAGATGAAGGATTCAACTCCGCTTGAAATTCTCGATTGTGTAATAACATCCCTTTCTCTCGACAGAAAAGTGATGTCGATGGAGTACCCCACAAAGCGTATACAGAATGTTGAGAAGCTGAGAGCATGCTGCATAGAGTATATGAATCATGCCGGGGTGACAAGGACAGCGGCAACTCCGTCAGGATTTATCGCTTACATGGCATCTTCCGAGTCTCAGGAAGCGGAGGGCTTCGGGGAGGGGACGGTCAATGTTTTGACATATCATAAGGCGAAGGGGCTGCAGTGGCCGGTTGTAATCCTCTCCTCTCTTGATTCGTATGTAAAAGAAGAGCCGTTCGGAGTACATGTTATCCCGTCTTCTGATTTCGATGTCGATAATCCTCTCTCCGGCAGGAGCATCAATTACTGGCCGAAGCCGTTCGGAAGTAAATTGAAGGTGGCGGAACTGAATGAAAGATTGAGTGAAAACGAACTCAGTAACAGTGTCTATTGGAAAGAACTGGATGAAAGCAGGAGACTGATGTATGTGGGGCTTACAAGAGCTGAGGACAAAGTTATCTTTGCTCTCGATGAAAAGAAGGAAGGTGAGTTCCTGACAGGATGGCTGGACTCGCTCTCCGATGAACCTTTTATATCATTCCCGAAGGAAACGGGTAGGGGAAGACTTGTTGTCGGCAATAACAGCTTCGACATAGTGTCGAAAGATTTTGAGCTCTTTGAAACTACCGGTGGCAGAACATCCTCTTTCGTTGATGTTGATAGAACTCCTGGCGTAGAGTATTATCCTGCGTTTACTTCTCCGAGTTCAATCGAATGCTCTGACGGCAAAGCTGAACTCTTAACTGATTTCTTCTATATTATAAAAATCAAAGGCATTGACGGAAACTATGACGCACTCGGGAATGCTGTTCACAGCTACATTTCGTTGAACCCCGAAAACAATAAAAAGGAAACGGCAGAAAGGATTCTGAAGCAGTGGCAGGTTGATGGAGCAGTATCTGCCGAGGATGTCGTCTCGAGTACAGAGAGGCTTTATGACTGGATAAACGAGAATTACCCAGGCTCTGTTATAAAGACGGAAGTTCCTATGACTTATACTGATGAGCACGGTACAATTTACCAGGGTTATATAGATATGCTTCTGGAAACACCCTCAGGCTATGTGATTATCGACCACAAAACACACAATAATCCCGTTGATGCCGGGAGCTATGCCTCTTTATGTGCCGGACAGCTCAGACTCTATAAAAAGGCCGTTGAAGAAGCAACAGGAAAAACTGTCAAGGAGTTGATAATCAACTTGTCTACGCTTGGTAGGTTATATAGAATTAACTGATAACTAGAAAAAACAGCAATACGATGGAGGAAAGAGATGGCACAGCCGGAGCAAGAGAGAGTGACACTGAATATGATTGATTCATATTTAAACACAACTTTTCTAAAAGTTAGGTACTAAAAGTCCCAGAAATTCCGAATCTGTGGCGACCTTGCACTTGGAAGTTTCGTCTTTCTTACAAAAACTTAAGATTTCATCATAAAATATTGAGAAAAAGAGCAGTTTTCTTTACAGAGACTGCTCTTCTTCTATTGCCGAACCTGTGCTTTTGTTTACTATTGTTATGCACATATTATGTACACGCAAAAGGAGAGCATATGGGAGCCTATTCAGTACCTGAAGAGATAAGGAAACTTAAGCCGACAGGGACAATCATCAAGGTCGTTAAAGGAAAGTATTATGTGTATTCACATTCACAGCATAAAGATGCCGTTACAGGAAAATGGAAGACAGATCCGGGAAAAATTCTCGGGAGGATAATTGAAGGTTTAGGTTATATTCCCAATGAGGACGCATCAAAGAACAAAGGGATAACGTGTTTCGATTATGGTTCTTACCTTCTTGTCTGTTCTCTCGCGAGTAAGGACTTCCGGCTTCTTAAGGAGTTCTTCACAGCTGAGGAGGCGATAGAGTTTTTTGCCTTTGCAGCCATCATTTCAGTCAAGGGGTATACAGGGATTACCATTGCTGAAGATTAGGGGCAATCATTTTTTTTGTGGGTTAACCGGTTAAGGTAGAGATAAAGAAAAGTTGTTGAAATAAAGAAGGCTAAGCCCTTAAAGTTATTAAAGCTAAAACATAACGAAAGGAGACTTAGCTGTATGTACAGCTATCACAATGCCCTCTTCTTTGGAAGGGTTTATCAACACAGAAACAAACATCGGGACAACAATTTCGAACAGGACGATATATCTCTTTGATGGAAAGCTTGAAGATAAGGAAGCGCCAATGTGCCATGAGTGTGGAAGCAAGATGCATGTTCACGGCACAGTTGACGTCAACCTGACTCATATACCTATGGCGGCTGTATTCTCTGCAGTAAGGTTTGAGAAGAAGCGGTATAAGTGTCCGGCCTGTGGAAGGACAGAGATGGAATATGTCATGTTCCAGGCTGACGGCCATAGGATTACCAATCCCCTGCTGGACTATACTACAAGATTGCTTGAGATGGGATTACCCCTAAAGACAGTTGCTAGTATTACGACTGGGGAAGAACACTGTCAAAGACATCGACAAGAAGAGACTTGAAGAGAGATTTACAGAGTTATGCGTGGTGCTTTTTCCCACATTCCGGAACCAACGTCATGTATATAAATCACTTATGCCGACTATCATATATGCACTGTTTCCTTCAATCTTCCTCTGAACTCCGGCTGTAATGCCTTTCTTTGAGAAGATTACAAAATATTTGTTCTTTCTGTTAATGCATAATGAAGAATCCAGTAAGTCTGAGAGCTGTTTTTCGTCGAATGGGACTTCACTGTACTTGCACTCCGAAAAAAGGGCATTCTCTTCGTCAAGTGCTAATATATCTATCTCCTCAGGACGCTTAAGTATTGGATTGGAACCCCACCAGCGACCTAAGTGCTCTGCATAGAAGGGCATTCTGCCAGAGTAGAACCTGTCTTTCAGGTACGCTTCACATATTGATTCAAAACGGTGGCCGATAAACGCGTTAAGCTTTTCTTTTGTCAGCTCGCGTTCATAGAACAGCGTCGGTGATATAAGACCGTTGAGCATATTGCGATGTTTATAGATAAACATGAAATAGAAGGCGAAGTAATTATCATTGATTGAATAAAGAGTATTACGTGTTTTTTCTTTCTCTCCACATGGAACTTCTCTTTTAATAATACCCAGATTAATCAGGACATTGATGTATTTGCTGATTTTTGCGGGGACTTCGTCAATCTGTTCCCTTATGCTGCTGAAAGTTGATGCGCCGGCGTTGATTGCTTCCATTATATTCTTGTACAGGTGTGTTTCCTGCAGTTCCATCCTCAGAACGGTATCTACCTCGCTGAAGAGATATCCTGTTGTTGAAAGGCAGTTATATATGACATTTTCTTTTATTGAAAGAGAATCGTCAAAGAGTGACAGATATAACGGTATGCCCCCTAGGATGGAGTAGACAGCCAGTGCCTCTTCCTCTGAATATCGTGGAAAGAATCTCCTTGCTTCTTTATAAGAGAAAGGGAGAAGCTTTAAGTCTGCTGTCTTCCTGCCGTACAGCGGCTTGGACTGTGTATCGATCAGCTCTTCAATTACAGATACCTCAGAACCGCACAATATCAGGAGTATGTTCTTGTTTCTGAATATGTTATCAATTGCATTCTGCAGGATTGAATCAAATGCCTTGTTGGAATGATACAGGTAAGTGAATTCGTCAATGATGATTATCAGTTTATCTTTAATTTCCAAGCTGTCTATAAATGAATAGACTTCATTCCATTGAGAAAATGCCCTTGTAAAATCACCCTTACCCAATGTGCGGTTCAGCTCTTTACAGAAATTCTGCACATTGCTCTTTTCTGATGATTTGTCAGCAGTGAAATATACGGCACTCTCTTTATGGATTCTTGCAAAATGGCTTAACAGATATGACTTTCCCACGCGTCGTCTTCCGTGGAGTATTAGCATTTCAAATTTGTTGGAAGCATATAAAGATTCCAGATAATCAAGTTCCTTTTCCCTGCCTATGAAAATGTCTGATCTCATGATTATTAACTCCAGAGTTATTAACTCTGAAATCAATTATATCTAAAATCGTGAATAAATCAAGATTGAACTGAACCCATTTTGTGGGAACCTTTCCCTCTTTCTCTCACAACCCTGTGGATAACTCAATGTCTTTTAGTTAAGCCTCCAAAAATCACCGCTTCAGCTCAATCAACCGACAATTCGATTGACAACGCCACAGGCTCTCTTTATAACCAAAGATAGCCTTCTCATCTTCTCGTCTAGCTCTCTCACCATCTTTTGTCTGCTCCTTTCTGCGGGGCGTAGACGAATGCTTCACCATCCGGGCCGTAGAAGGGGTTGTCTATGTCACACATTGTTGTAATGCTGAATTTGGAGAGGCGCTTATTAACATTTAACAGCAAGTGTGCATAATAT
>CAVIUT010000049.1:0-13021 GCA_963646155.1 Eggerthellaceae bacterium
AGAAAAGCGAAAAATAAATACCGCCCTAAGCTCCGGAAAAGCTAGACGGTATTTTCATCAACGAAAAATCGAATAGCAAGGGGCACTTATATGCAGCGCCTTCTTGTATCTTTAATTTAACACACCAGTTTTGATTTGAAAAGAGTCAAGCTCCAACAAGTCAAGAGGAGAATGAAGTCACGAATCAACTTTTTATTACAACGAGTTGTTGAACCCGACACCCCTTAATCGCCTGATATCAGAAATCTATGTAGCAAGCAAGCCTCAAAAAAAGTTAAAAAAGTTCAAAAGTGTCACTTTTCTAGCCATTTTTGCCTGTTTTCTGTTGATAAGCTTTAAATATAGGCGCTGCAAAATGGGCTGTCACACCTTGCTATTCGGAGATAAGGCACCGTCTAGAATGTTCGAATTCGGATTGTGTCAATCTTTGAAAAGGAGGTGTGTGTATGAGTTTTGAAACTTTAATTGAAATTGTTTCCGTCTGTTGTGACGTAGTCGAGATTATTCGAAGACTGATCAAATTGATTATGAAGTCAAAAGAGAGAAAAGCGAAAAATAAATACCGCCCTAAGCTCCGTAATAGCTAGGCGGTATTATGTCTTCTAATACCGAATAGCAAGGGGCACTTATCTGCAGCGCCTTCTTGTACCTTTAATTTAACACACCCTTTTTGATTTGAAAAGACTCAAGCTCCAACAAATTCATCACAGTGAGTCGTAAAGCTCGGCGTAGCGTGCCGATGATGCTTTCCATGACCAGTCCGCTTCCATCGCCCTCTTCTGCATCTCTCTCCAGAGTTCCTTCTTCTCTGTATAGATGTAGTAAGCGTAGTTTATTCTTCCCAATAGCACCTCCGGTGTGAAGTCGAAGAACGTCAATCCTGTTCCTGTGTTCTCGAACTCGTCGAAAGGAACAACGGTATCTCTCAATCCTCCTGTCTCGTGGACAATCGGGATGGAACCGTACTTGAGTGATATAAGCTGTGTCAGGCCGCAGGGTTCGAATGCCGATGGGACGAGAAATGCATCGGCAGCACTGTAGATGCGGTGTGAAAGGGCGTCGGAGAATTCGATCTTTGCTCTTACCTTATCTCTGTAGCGTGACTCATAGTAGCGGAACATATTCTCGAAGTAGCTGTCTCCGGTTCCGAGTACAACAAAGTTGATGTTCTTGTCACATATCCTGTCCATGATGGAGTCGATGAGCGACATACCCTTCTGGTCGGTTAGACGGCTCACGATTGCAATCATGAATGCATCCTTGTCTTCCTTGAAGCCGAGTTCCTTCTGCAGTGCGAGTTTGTTCTTTTCCCTGTTCTTTATGAACGAGGTTACACTGTAGTTGTTTTCAATCTTCTTATCTGTTTGAGGATTCCACAGCGTGTAGTCTATGCCGTTGACGATTCCCATGAGACGGTTGTTTCTCCATGCGAGGATATCTTCCAGACCGTCACCGAATTCATGTGTCTGTATCTCACGTGCGTAGGATGATGAGACAGTTGTAATCCAGTCGGAGAATACAAGACCTCCGCGGAGCATCGATGCATTCCATTCATCTTTTTTAATACTTGTATCCTGGTATGGTGATACCAATAGTCCCGGTTCGAAGAGTGAGTCGGGAAGTGCGCTTATCCACCTTAGGTGTCCTACATTCCAGGAACCCTGGAAGCGTAGGTTATGGATTGTCATGATTGTTCTTATGCCGTTGAAGAACCTGTCGCCCTGAAAGATTGTGTTGAGGTAGACGGGGATGAGCGACGATTGCCAGTCATGACAGTGGATGATGTCGGGCCTGAAACCGATGAGGGGGAGAGCAGATAGTACGGCCTTTGAAAAGTATGCGAATCTCTCGAGGTCGGAGAATAAATCGTAGTAGGGTTTATCTCCCGAGAAGTACTGGATGTTATCTACAAAGTAGTAAGTTATCCCATCATACTCAAGCTCATTGATTCCCACATATATCCTATTGTCCATCTGGAAGTAACAGACGCTCTTGAGGTCTTTTTTATATTCATCCTTTAAAAAGCCGTATTGAGGCAGGATGACCCTTACGTCGTATTTCTTTTTGTCAAATGTCTTTGGGAGGCTTCCGACTACGTCTGCCAGTCCCCCGGTCTTTGCAAACGGCACGCATTCCGATGCAGCGAAGAGTATGTTTTTCATTTTTTTCCTCCGTCTTTATTCTACATGATTTTCCCACTTGTGCGAAAAAAAAGAAAAATAAGTTTGACAGATGTAAAAAGCGGTGTTACGGTAAGTTTGTTCAGTGAAAGAACTAATTAAAAGGGAGGGAAGATGCCTGCTAACAACAACCTGTTCCAGAGAAACGCAAACATCTCGATGATTGCTCAATTGATTTGGAAGAACAACGGGTTGTCGCGTGTAGACATCTCGCGGCTTTTGAAACTGAACAAGTCTACAGTCAGTAATATAATATCTGCACTACTTAGTGCAGGGCTGGTGAATGAAGGTGAGCACAAAGACTCCTGCTCCCTCGGGGGAAGAAAGCCAATCGAGCTGACAATAAACAAGGCCTTCGGCTGTGTTTTCGGATTTGATCTTCAGCCATCACACTACCGCTCGGTGATTATGGGAGTAGACGGATCTATTTTGTGGGAGACGAGAGGGGCTCAAAATCAGATCTCCTTTGAAAGCTTTATCTGTTCTGTAATTGACGAAGCCTTTCTCGCCCACAAAAAGATCAATATCCCGGTACTTGCACTGTCGTTTTCGGTTCCGGGGCAGATTGATTCTCAGCGGGGATACATAACTCATTCCTATCCATTCAGAATTGATGATTTCCCATTCAAAGATTTTGTCAGAGCAAGATACGACTATCCCGTTTATGTAGATAACGATGCAAACTGCGCTGCATGGCTTGACCTGCACTCGACTCTCGGTGCGGACTTCTCGTCAAACGCACTCTCCATTATTGCTGATTTTCATGAAGAGGCCCAGAAGAAGGACTATGTTGCAGGAATAGGAACTGGTATGGGACTCATTATCGAGGGGGCTGTATACCACGGCTCACATAACGCAGCGGGAGAGTTCAGGTCCCTTACATGGAATAACGGGGCAGATGAACAGTCGGGACTGGAACTGGAAGTTTTGAAAAAGACGCTTTATGACAAAGAGGCGTTGAAGAAATGGATGGTTGATACCTTCCATTCCCTTGTTCCTGTCTGCGCCATCATGGATTTTCAGAAGGTCATCCTTCACGGCAATCCGTTTGCTGATGAAGAATGGGTGAGGAAAACTCTTGAAGGTTTTATTCCTTCCTTTGTCGGAATCTTGAAAAAGACAAATTGTGAGTTAGTATTTAATTCAAGGGATGAGGCGGTATCTGCAAAAGGCGCCGCAATTATGTATTTACACAATCTCTATTCCATACCTGACCTGGAGAAGGATGATCCGGAGAGGTGGAGCTGGGATGAGGTTATGGATTTTTCACTAAAACAAAGAGGAGAGGGAAAACAATGACGGCTTCCAAATCGCTTTCGAGCAGAAGAGAGGAGAGAATAGCCTATTGGACACTTGTCCTGCCTGGCTTTCTCATTTACGTCTTCGTGATGGCCTTCCCGACGGTCTTTGCACTGTTCTTGAGTATAACCAACTACAACGGCGGTGCGCTGTTCGGGCCCAAGAGAAGACACTTCGACATCATAGGATTCAAGTATTACGCAGAGATGTTTGCCGACAAGTATTTCTGGCTTGCACTCAAGAACAACCTCTGGATTACATTCATATCTGTATTCGGTCAGATTCCTCTCGGCTTCTTCATGGCTTATCTTATCTTCCGCGGCATGATCAAGGGAAAGGACTTCTTCCAGACAGTCATATATCTGCCGTGTGTAATATCGACCGTAGTCATCGGAAGACTCTGGCAGGCTATAACGGCCCCCAATGGTGCTCTTCCCGATATTATCAGACTCTTTAATCCTACATATAACCCGTCAAACAGCAGTCATCCAATGATTCCTGTTCTCCTCGTTATTCTCTGGATGTACACAGGTACATACCTTATCATCTTCCTTGCCAACATGCAGAAGATTGACACCTCTGTAATCGAGGCGGCGAAGATTGACGGCGCAACGGAGTTCCAGGCATTGAGGTACATAATCCTTCCGGCACTCTCGGGCGTCATCGTAACATCGGCAATTCTCGCCATCTCCGGCTCACTCAAGAGCTTCGATTTGATATATGTCATGACAAGTGGAGGACCTGCTAAGCAGACATACGTTCTCTCGATATACATGTATGACAAGGCCTTCAAGGGGGCACCGAATTACCCGCTGGCAAATGCCGTATCTATCGTGATGTGCATAATCTCGTTCACATTCATCGGTATAACAAAGCTGGTCGAGAAGAAGTTTGGAGGTAAGGAATGAGTCAGATAAAGGATACAAACAGTAAAGGTAGAACTGTCGGTATGGTGTTTACTTATATCATTCTCATTCTCTTTGCTGTTCTTGCAATAGCACCGCTTGTATGGCTTGTCATGAACTCATTCAAGACCAGCCAGAGCTATCAGCTGGACAGGCTCGGATTTCCGAAGGAATTCTTCTGGCAGAACTACCGTGACGCATGGCAGAGAGGTCACTTCGGAACATACATCATCAACAGTATCGTATATACATTCATCACCGTGGCTGCAGTTCTTATACTCGGCATGATGAGCGGCTTTGCATTTGCAAAGATAAAGATGAAGTGCACAAAGGTTATCTACGGCCTCTATATAATCGGAATACTCATGACTCTCCAGTCAATCATGATTCCGCTCTTCATCGTCATCAACCAGGTTGGTCTCTATGACACGAAGCTGGGTGTTCTCATCCCTTACATAGGAATAGGACTCCCGATGGGTGTATATCTATGCACCGAGTATATAAAAAGTGTCCCGATGGCTCTTGTCGAGTCGGCACGTATCGACGGCGCTTCATACATGAAGATATTCGCGTCCATCATCGTACCGATGGCTAAGCCTGTAGCTACGACACTTGCAATACTCACAGTAAGCGGCACATGGAATGAGTTCATGCTCATAAACATGCTCACATCAAGTCAGGGCAACAAGTCCCTTCCTGTCGGAATCCAGTCCTTCGCAGGAAGCCTTTCCACTGACTACGGCAAGCTTTTCGCTTCTCTTGTAATCGGACTCTTACCGATGCTTATCTTCTATCTGATTTTCAGAAAGGAAATAACAAAGGGAGTCGCTGCAGGAGCAGTTAAAGGATAAATACAGGGAATTTCCCGTTCATTCATCAAAAGGAGGAAAATGATGAAGAAATTAACAGTTCTGCTGGTTATCGCACTGGCATGCACACTCGTTTTCGCTTCAGGAGCATCAGAAGCTTCAAGCGGAAAGACAACAATCAGGGTTCTCAACTACATTGATATGTCAGAACCTAACAGCGCAAATGAAATCGAGATGATCTGGAACAAGTTCTCGGAAGAGCATCCAGATATCGAAGTTATCAGAGAAGACCTCTTCAACGAACCCTTCCATCAGAAGGTAGAAGCATATGCAGCACAGGGAAATCTACCTGATGTCATGTATTGCTGGCCGAGTGGCCGTAGCTCGACTCTCCACACAGAGGGACTCTTGAAAGACCTTACTCCACTTTTGGAGAAAGACGGCCTTGTTGATGACTACTCAGCGGTTGCCATCGCTCCACAGCTTGCCGGCTACCTCGGCGAACTTCCGAACGGAATTACAGCAACATCGATGATGTTCGTCAACACAAAGGTATTGAGAGAAAACGGACTTGAAATGCCTGAAACATATGACGACCTCAAGGCAATGGTTCCTGTTCTTAATGCTAAGGGAATCGAAGTCATCAAGATGGATTGTATGGACGGCTGGGTAATGCAGTCTTGTCTCTTCTCTCTCCTTGTCGGTAGATTCGGCGGAGCTGACTGGAACGTAAGACTTGCAAACGGTGAGATTGACTTCGAAGATGACTGGTTCGTCTCCGCTCTCACAGTTCTCGACAACCTCTATAAGGATGGAATCATCAATAGAAACACTCTCAGCATCTCCTACGGTTCAGGTAGAGGCGACTTTGCTAACGGCAAGAGCGCATTCTATATCGACGGCGACTGGGCATGCGCTTCCTTCCAGACGGACACATCAACAGGTAAGGCTCTCTTCTCTCCTGCTGCTCAGGAAACAGATATCGAGCTCATCAACTTCCCGGCACTTGACGGCGAAATCGTTCATGAATCCAACTCTTCAGTCGTAGGAACAGGTTGGGCTATGTCAGCAGACATCCCGTCAGGCAGCGCAGAAGAAGCAGCTGCATGGGAACTCATCAAGTTCCTCGAAGGCGAATATGCACAGACATGGAGACTTACAACCGGTGCTGCATTCCCGTCACTCACAACAATCGACGTTGCTAAGGTCTGTGAAGAAAACAACCTCGAGCCACTCGTTGCAAAGAGAGCTGACTGGTATAACAGAATCGAAGTTGCTACTCCTGTTATCGACGGCGTTCTTGATCCTTCTGTTTACGAAGTCATCAACACTGTTCTTGCTGAAATCGGCCTGGGAACAACAACAGTTGAAAAGGCTGCAGAGACTGTCAACGCAGCTTGGTATGCTTATATCGGCAAATAAGGATCAATAATTTGGTTATCGGGCGGGTCATTCGGTCCGCCCTTTTTAGAGGTGCTATGTACTATGTAGATAAACTTCTTGTTCCGTCTATAAAGAGCCGGAATGTAAAGGTGGAGAGGCTTATTGATAGCCCTCAAAGTGTAAATACTCAAAAGTGTAATTACAACAAAGTCGTAATAAACGATGATGGGACGGTTGTCTACGGCGTCGGGGATGACGAATTGAGAATGGGCAGAAATTATGTGGAGATGCTCTCTCTTTTATTTGAGAACAGGGTTCCTGTATGTGAATTTGAGTTCTATTCGCCGTCTGTCAAATACCGCGGTTTTCATATCGACACGGTAAGGTTCTTCTTTCCCTTAGACGAATTGAAGAGGATAATCAAGGCAATGTCGCTCTTCGGCTTCAATTATTTCCATCTCCATCTTACAGATGACCAGGGATGGCGCTTCCCGGTTGAAGGATACGATAAGCTGGAGAGTATATCATCGCATTGCTACAGGCCGTACAACGACGACAATAACCATAGTGTTGGCGGTCTCTACTCAATTTCAGACTTAAAAGAGATAGAGGAGTATTCGCGCTCTTTGGGTATTACCGTAATCCCTGAAATAGAGACTCCGGGACACGCAGAGGCGCTTGTTGCAGCTTATCCGGAATTCGGATGCACGGGAGAGAAAATAGATGTCCAATATAACTACGGTGTCTTCGAGAATGTAATGAACCCGGCCTCTCCAGAGCTATGGACCTTCCTCGATAAGGCGTTCGGAACACTATCGTCCATCTTTTCGTCCCCGTATATACACATTGGTGGAGATGAGTGTCCCCATAAGCAGTGGAAAACCAACAAGGAGTGCCTTTCTCTTATGGAAAGGGAAGGGATAACAAATGTCGATGATTTACAGGGTTGGTTTACAGCTCGTGTTTCCGCCGTTGTGGCAAAATACGGTAAGAGGGCGATAGGCTGGGATGAAGTAGTAGATGCGCCACTCAAGGACAACAGTGTTGTCGTAATGTCGTGGAGGGGGCTTGATGGTGCGAGAAAAGCAACAAAACTCGGCCACAACGTTATACTCTGTCCGGAGACTGCGGGCTGCTACCTTGACCGCTATCCATCGAGAGACGACTGGGAGAAGGGCAATCTTTCCATATGTACGCCGAAAGATATCTTCAATCTCGACATCTCGATGAAGGAACTTCCGGAGGAGCAGAGGTATCTTGTTCTCGGTGCACAGTGCAATCTATGGGGCGAGAAAATCGAGAGCGGGAGGGAAGCCGAACTCATGCTATTCCCGCGTTCATTCATCCTCGCCGAAAACCTGTGGCTCGGTGAGAAGAGGAACTGGGACGAGATAAAAGAAAAGAGGAAAGCACTTTATGACCTCTGTTTCTACCTCAACATTGTGTGCTCTCCTTTGAAGTGGGACTAAGCTAATACTTTCGATATATCCCAGAGGACGAGCTCTTTCTCGAGTTCGTCTTCTTTTATGTCTTTTCTCTCCGCTCTGAATGTAACAACCTTCTCGTCTCCCGGAAGAAGGGCAAAGTAGTTGTCGCTGAAGTGGCCCGGGAGCGGGGTGTCGAGGACGACGAAGAATGCGGGGTTGGAAGCCGAAATGGTAATTCTGAACTCTTCATTCTCTTTCTTCACGCTCTCAACCTTGATTCCGCTTCTCTCCACCTTCTCTTCATTCGGTCTATGGAGGAAGAGAAATCTCTCTTCTCTGATTTTCCCGCTTTCAAGTTTGACAAAGAGGAACCTGTTCTCTTTAATCTCCTTCTCTTCAACCTTAAACACGCTCTGCGGCTCGATGGAGAGTGTTTTTATCTCCTCGCTGAGCTTCTCTCCCTTGAAGGAGTATTCAGTGACTACGAGTTCTACTTTCTTCTTCTGGTCTGTCTCGTTTATGACATCTACATGGTATTTTCCGTCATCCTTATAAAGCAGCGGCGTCAGCGGGGCGTAGAAGTGCTTGATTGCATAATGTAGCGGTTTCCACTTCCCTGAATACTCTATACTCGACCATGAAGACACCGGCCACACGTCATTGAGCTGCCAGATGATTGTTCCCATACAATATGGCATGAGACTCCGCCAGTATGTTACAGCTGTCTCTATTGCAAGGGCCTGCTGGACAAGCGAGAGGTAGAGTCCGTCAGTAAAAGACTCCGGCTCTTTGAATGTGCGCTTGAATTCGTTGATGATAATCTCGTTACCCCTGTCATTCTTCTGATGCTGAAGCATGACAGGGGAGAGGAGCGAATACTCGCTCTCGGGTGCGAATGATTTTACAGTGTATGGAGATGGGAATGACTGGTAGCCGAACTCCGATGAGAAGCGTGGCTTCACACTGTGGTAGAAGTCGAACTCCTTTCCCTCGTGCCATACAGACCAGAAATGCATGTCGCCGTTGCCGTCTGAGTGCCAGTTGTCGCCATAGTCCCCGGGGCCGCCGCATGGACTTGAAGGCCAGAAAATTCTCGTCCTGTCCTCTTTCATGACGGTTTTTCCCACTGTCTCGTCATTGAGTGCTTCATAGTCCTTCAGGTAGCGCTCCCTATTTTCCTTTGTCTCGTCATACCACCCAAGTGCACCCAAATCCTCATTGTTGCCACACCATAGGGCGATGCATGTGCGGCTCTTGAGACGCCTTATCTGATCCTCTATCTCCTTCTTGACGCTTTCTAGGAACCATTTTTCAGCGGGATATGTCGAGCAGGCGAACATCATGTCGTGCCATATAAGAATGCCGTACCTGTCGGCAGCATCGTAGAATTCCTCCTTCTCGTACCATCCGCCTCCCCAGATGCGGAGCGCGTTCATATTGGCCTCTTCTACATCCTTCAACATTGAGTCATAACGCTCTTTCGTCATCCGGGAGGGAAGTGCATCAAGCGGAATCCAATTGGAGCCTTTGATGAAAACATCCTTTCCATTGACCGAGATTGTAAGCTCCTTTCCGCCGTATGTTGTTTTGTTCTTTACTTCGATTGTCCTGAAACCTATCCTTCTTTTCTTCTTCATTCCCCCGGCCGTTACCCGGGTGGAATAAAGCTTCTGCCTTCCCATACCGTTCGGCCACCAGAGTTCAACAGACGATGCGTCGATGGAAATCTTTTCCGTTACTTTAAAGTCGCCTTTCCTGTTTTTGATTGTAAAGTAGTAATCCTTATTAAGTATGGTTATTGTTATGACGCTCTCATCCTCGTCGTCGATGCCGAGGAGAAAGAGCTCGTAGTTGAGCTTCCACTCCTTTTTTGTCTTTTCAAGTGTTATTGCAAAGTCCTTGAGGATGATACTGTCACTTTCGATAATTACGGGGGTGACATATACTCCGAGAGCCATGATGCACGGGCCCCAGTCCCATCCTGCAGCACATTGCGTCTTTCTCACAAGATTGCGGTGCGGTGAGCCGTTGGGGTAGAGGGAACAGGGCACAGGGTATGGAAGGGATGCGTTACGTTCTGCGGCCACTTTTTCTGCTGAGTGGAAAACGAACGAAATTGTGTTCGTCCCTTTTTTGAGGTATTTGGTGATATCTACAAAGTATATGCGGTGGATGTTGTCGTGTTCGGATACCATCTTACCGTTGATATAGAGGGTAGCCGTAGTGTCGAGTTTCTCAAGTCTCAAATAGGCTTTCTTTCCAGATGGAGTGTAATTAAAGTCCCTTGAGACTTCCCATTCCCCGCGGGAGAGGAAGAGAATATCGAGCTCGTTTCTGCCGTAGTACGGGTCGGGGATTATACCCTTTTCAATGAGGGCGGAATGAAGGTCCCCCGGAATTTCCATCGAGTAGGTTTTATCCCTGCTTATGCCGTATTTGTTCTCTTCTATTTCCCTTGCTCTTACCTGCCACAGGCCGTCGAGTTTGATTTCTTTCATAAGTTCCTCCGCTTAATTATTCTACTAGAGAAACGAATGTAGTACAAACAATAATGACGTCAGATAGCTCTTTTTTTCCATCCTTCCCGTGTCAGGGTCATCTCTTTTGTGTAGCCGGCCTCTTTAAGGAGTTTATATGCTTCCTTATATGCGTAACAAAGTGTCGAGGTGCTGTGCGAGTCGCTGTTGACGATGACCCTCGCGCCTTTTTCTCTCATCCTTTCGAGAAGGAAAAATGCCGGGTATGGCGTTGTTCTCCATCCTCTCGATATTGCCCCGGTGTTGATTTCGATTATCTTCCCCGTCTTTATGATTCTATCGAGGTACTTGAGTGCAAGGGCCTTGTATGACGGAGAGTTATCATCAAAGAGGTGCTCCTTTTCGTTGAACTTTGTGTATAAGTCATAGTGGCCGATTATATCGAAAGGAGTGTCTTCGGCAAATGATGTAAGTTCAGAGAGGTAGTTTTCAATTAAATCGAGGGGATTACCGCCGAATGATGAAAGCGCGGCCTTCCATTCCTCAGGGGTGTTGTCGACGGAGTAGAAGTTACCGTTATGCCTAAAGAGGTGAACAGATCCTATCGAGTAGTCGAGCCTCTTGTCTATTCCGGGCCTTTTTTCGCCTTTTACCCTGCTTTCGATTTCGAGGCCGAGAAAGACATTGATTCTGTCCCTGTACTCCTCTTTGAGGCTTAGAACCGTCGAGTAGTACTCCTCAACCATCTCCTCCTTAATACCGCATACGTCGAAGTCATATCCTGTATGACAGTGACTCGATATTCCGATAGAGAGAAAGCCTTGAGAGATGGCCGATTCTATCATCTTTCTTATCGTGTTCTTCCCATCACAGAATGTGTTATGTGTGTGAAGCGTTTGATAGCGCACCTTATGTCTCCTTTTTTATCTTCACTTTTCTAATTGCCAGGAGCCCGGTTAAATCTGCAAGAATCCATCCGATTACAATCGACCACCATATCGCATTCTCTCCGAGCGCGGGAAGCGGGGAGAGTGTGTAGGCAAGAAGAACTCTTGTACCGAGTGAAATAACTGTAAGTACAATACTCCACTCCGGCCGTCCTATTCCTCTGTAGTAGCCGTAAAGAAGAAAGAGTATTCCGATTCCTATGTAGAACGAACCTTCTATCCGCAGGTATTCGACTCCCGTCTTTATGACAGCTGTCTCCTCAGGAGAGACAAAGAGTTTCATGAGGGACGGTGCAAAGATGTATATTACAAGGGACATGATAAGTGAGAATGCTATGGATATGATAAATGCGCCTCTCGTCCCTTTTTTGATTCTCTCCATCCTGCCGCCACCGAGGTTCTGACTGACAAAGAGCGAGTAGGCGGATCCGAATTCCTGACTGGGGGTATATGCCGTGGTGTCGATTTTGACGGAGGCTGCAAAGGCTGCCATGACAGACGGGCCGAAGGAATTAACAAGGCCCTGTATCATGAGGATACCGAAATTCATGATGGATTGCTGTATGCTTGTGAGGGAGGAATACTTGAAGATTGTCTTTATCCTATCCTTCGCGAATTTTCTCTCTTCAGTCCGAGGTATGAGATCCTTGTTGGTAATGAAGAAGTAAAGCGCAACACCTATCCCCGACACCCCTTGTGATATTACTGTTGCTTCCGCCGCCCCTCTGACACCACGCTTGAGCGATATTATGAAAAAGAGATCAAGAACTATGTTTAATAGTGCCGAGAAGATAAGAAAGTAAAGCGGAGTTGAAGAGTTACCGCGGCTACGGAGGAGAAACGAGAAGTAATTATATAGAAAGACGAAGAAGATTCCCGTGAATATGACTTCAACGTAAGTCATTTCTTCTATAAAGATTTCCTCAGGTGTGTGTAAGAGTACAAGAATCGGGTCTCTAAAGAGGTAACAGACTATCGTAAGAGCTATGGCGATAATGGCGAAAAGGATGCTGCTGTTATATATGTCCTTCCTCAGCTGAGGTATATCGCCCTTGCCGTAGGAATATGAAAAGAGGGCACCCGAGCCCATCGAGAGTCCGATGAGAAGAGATGTGATAAAGTTCATCAATGCATAGGCACTTCCGACGGAGGCAAGTGCATCCGGCCCGAGGAATCTCCCGACAATAAGAGTGTCCGCAAGATTATAGGCCTGCTGGAAGAGGGAGGAGAGAATCATTGGCAGGGAGAAGAGCATCATGGATGAGTAGATGCCACCGTCTTTCAAGTTGACTTCTTTATGCATGAGTCAATCTTAAGGTTTATATGAAAAAGTATGAAGTATGTGCCCGGAGAAATTAAGGCATTGAGCCTAATATGTTATTTCATTGAATCTTGAAAGCTTGAGTCTTTTCAAATCAGAATCGGTGTGTTAAATTAAAAAAACAGAGAGGCGCTGTAAATAAGTGCCCCTTGCTGTTCGGTTATTAAATGAATAATACCGTCTAGCTGTTGTGGAGCTTAGGGCGGTATTTATTTTTTGCTTTTCTTTCTTTTAATTTCGCAATCAATTTGCTCAGCTTTCGGATAATCTCGA
>CAVIUT010000050.1:0-13003 GCA_963646155.1 Eggerthellaceae bacterium
CGTCAATTCCTTTGAGTTTCACCCTTGCGGGCATACTCCCCAGGCGGTACACTTAACGCGTTTGCTCCGGTACCGGAGTTGCCCCCGACACCTAGTGTACATCGTTTACTGTGCGGACTACCAGGGTATCTAAACCTGTTTGCTCCCCGCACCTTCGCGCCTCAGCGTCAGTCGTATGCCAGATGCTCGCCTTCGCCACCGGTGTTCTTCCAGATATCTACAGATTTCACCCCTACACCTGGAATTCCAATGCCCCCTGCTGTACTCTAGCCTGTCAGTTTCCAGCGCATCACGGAGTTGAGCCCCGAACTTTCACGCCAGACTTGTCAAGCCACCTGCGCACCCTTTACGCCCAATAATTCCGAACAACGCTCGCCCCCTACGTATTACCGCGGCTGCTGGCACGTAGTTAGCCGGGGCTTATTCCGTGTTTAACGTCATCCACAGGGCATTCCCTCCCTGTGTTGTTCCTCTACACGAAAAGGACTTTACAACCTCACGGCCTTCATCGTCCACGCGGCGTCGCTCCATCAGACTTTCGTCCATTGTGGAAGATTCTTAGCTGCTGCCTCCCGTAGGAGTCTGGGCCGTTCTCAATCCCAATGTGGCCGTTCAACCTCTCAGTCCGGCTACCCATCGTCGCCTTGGTGGGCCTTTACCTCACCAACTAGCTAATGGGCCGCAGGCTCATCCTCCGGCACTCCCGTAGGAGCTTTCCCAAATATGCATCACATATCTGTATTATGCGGTATTATCACATGTTTCCATGTGCTATTCCCCACCAGAGGGCAGATTACCTACGTGTTACTCACCCGTCCGCCACTTCCGGTCCCGAAGGACCATTCGTCCGACTTGCATGCTTAAGACGCGCCGCCAGCGTTCGTTCTGAGCCAGGATCGAACTCTCCGTTATGGATTCTCTGTACCGAAGTACAGATTAAGCTCTAGTTCAATCTGTCTCTTACCAACGCGGCTTCTTTATTTCTAATCCACCGTCGTTCTTTGAATTGACAGAAGCTCTTTTTTTACAAGCTTCTTATCTTCTCTTCCCTTCGCTGATATATCAAAAAACAAAGCACTCGTTTCAATCGCGTGCCTTAGTAATCTACTTAATTTTCCCTTTACTTGTCAACAAGGATTAAGAAAATTTTTTAAATATTTTTCTCACTCTGTTTTTGCCGGCTTTTTACGCTTCTTTGCCTGCTCCCGGCAGAGGTATGCTCCGACCTCGAAAAAACCGTCGCCACTGCCGTATTGTGAAATATAGGTCGGAAGTTCTTTGAAGAAGGAGCGCATATCCTCGACTGTGTGCATTCCGATACTTACCGGAAAGTATCCGAATAAGGGTTCATCATTCAAGGAATCCCCGAGATATATTCCCTTCTCGAGGTATTCCTCCTCGCTGATTGAAAGCACGTTAGGCAAGAAATACTTGAGGGCACTTTTCTTATCGTAGTTACCGAACCATGCATTTATATGTATGGAGCTCTCTGCATACGACGCGCCGAAAAACGTGAGTATATTCCTCAATGCCGTCTTCTCTGCTTCCGTCATCCTCTTCTTGTCGTAGGCGACATCGAAAACGCGCGCGAATTGATCGGAGGAGAAAGGATAGGCCGATGTGTACTCCATGAGTTTACGCCTCAGCTTGAGGACTTTGTCCTGCTCAATCTCGGGGTTGATAATGCTTGTTATCTCCCTATCCCTGCTGTAGCCGAGAAAGACAGCCCCGCTTTCGCATATGACGGCATCAACGGGCCACTGCCTTATATATGTGTCGCTCCACCCTGCACTTCCTCCAGTGAGGAGGATAATCGTGCGTCCCGATGCCTTGAGTTTATAGAGTGCATCGAGGGCGTGAGGAAGGAGTTTGCCGTCCTTTGTTATCGTATCGTCTACATCACTGATGATGTATTTTATATTTTCCCTTTCCTCCTCTGAAAACCCGCGGAAGGGAAGCCCTTTATTACTGCTCATCTTGTCATCTTGGAAAGTGCCTTACTCTTGAAAACATCCTTTATATATATAACGAACGAGATAAGAGAAGCACATGCCGAAAGCGAGAAGAAGACGTAGAGAACTGTCGAGTAGATAGAAAGGTCCACACTCGAGAAAGTCTCAAGGGCGAGGTAGACAAAGCTCAGGAGGGTTGTTGCTGCATAAAGCACGGTCTTGGACTTTCCGAAGATATTCGCCGGCATCGAGACACCTGCGTACTTTGCGAGGAGCATCCTTATAAAGAGGATGGAGAACTCCCTCCACATTATAAGTACGAATGCCCAGAGCGGCATGATTGAGGAATAAAGAAAACAGACGAAGTATGTTATGTGTGTAAGCGTATCTGCAAAGGGGTCCATTACCTTCCCCAGGTCCGTAACAAGGTTGCGGCCGCGGGCAATCTTTCCGTCGAGAAGGTCCGAGAGTTCGGCTACTGCATACACAGAGAGCATCGCGACTGTCGAAAGGACCTTGAGGGACGTAAATCTCCCGATTAAGAAGAAAATAAAGAATACCGGAACAAGAACAAGTCTTGTCACTGTCAATTTATTAGGTAAGTTCATCAATAACCTCACTTCTTCTCAAAGATAAAGAGAAGAAAACTTTTCTTCAAGATAATTCACGAAAGGAGAGGACGACAACTGAGATCCCGTCACCTTCTTTATAAGATCAGAGGGCTCGAGAACAGCACCCCATCTCCATATATTTCTGTCCTGCCAGTCTGTTATGAGGGAGAAATTTCCCGTCCTCAAGGCATCGTCAACCTTATCTTTTCCTCCGCAGTCGACGTATAGCTTATCCAGAAACTGTGCTGAATATAAGTTTCCCAGCGCATAAGACGGGAAGTAGCCGAAGCTTCCTCCAGCCCAGTGGCTGTCCTGAAGGCACCCCTCGCTGTCGCATTTTACGGTGTATCTGATAATTGATGACGATAACTCGTTCCAAACCGATGGCACATCCTCCACCTTCAATGAGCCGTCGAAGAGTGCCTTCTCTATCCTGTAGCGGAGTATTATGTGGAGTGAATATGTAAGTTCGTCGGCATTAACCCTTATTGCAGAAGGCTGGGGATAATTGAGAGCAAGTACGAACTTCTCGAGGCTTATATCCCTAAGCTCGGGCATATATTCTTTGAGGATGGGATAGAAATATTCCCAGAACGGGAGAGAGTGTCCCATCATGTTTTCCCAGAATCTCGACTGTGACTCGTGAATGCCCATACTTGTCCCCCCGGCGAGGCTTGTTCCCCTTATCTCGGGATTGAGAGACGCATGCATTTCGTAGAGTGCGTGCCCGGTTTCATGGACAATCGAGAAAATCGGGTCCGTCACACTCTCATCTGTAAACCTGTTCGATATCCGAACATCATCCGAGCCGAGTGTCGATGTAAAGGGATGAGCAACAACACCAATTGCGCCCCGCCTCTCATCAAATCCCATACGTGTCGCGACCACACGGCAGAACTCCTCTTCCTTCTTCTCGTCATATTTGAATTTCAAGAACGATGTGTCGACCGTCTTTCCTTCAAGCTTATCCATTATCGAATGGATTGAGGCCTCGAGAGCGGAGAAAAGAGAATCAAGCTTTTCCTCTGTCATTCCCCTCTCGTAGAGGTCAAGAAGGGTGTTGTAACTGCCGTCACCTATACAGGAAGCGTATTCTTTATTAAGAGAGACAAGCTTCTCCATACTTGGAAGGAATACTTTCCAGTCATTTTCCCGCCTTCCCTCGAGCCATCTCGAGTGGGCAAGTCCTGTCTCAAGTGCTATGGCTTCAACAAGTGTTGAGGGGACAAGAGATGCTCGCTCTATCTCCTTCTTCCACTCCCTCACGAGGGCATTATCAGAAACGGAAAGAGTGGATGGGTCGATGGAATATACGGCCTCTTTAATCTTTTCGTCCTTTTTTATCTCATGGGCTTTCAGCGCAAGATACGCCATCTGCCCCGCTCTCTCGCCTTCTGCCTTTTCCGGCATCACCGTCTCCATGTCCCACGAAAGGACAGCCTCTATATTCGAGAGCGTCACCGTCTCCTTATCTTTCTCTTTCAGATATTTCAAAGCATCAGCACTTGTCATCTTTTTATTAAAGAGGGGCGCGCTCAACACACCCCTCCATTCCTCTCTTTTTAAATCTGTTCCTTGTTGTCGACAGTCTTATGGACTGAAGATATAAAGTCTGCAATCGGCATGAGGTTATCCTGCTTGCCGTTTCTGTATCTGACTGAAACAAGACCTCCGTCCCTCTCCTTCTCACCGAGAATAAGCATGTAAGGAGTCTTGTTCTTCTGGGCCTTTCTGATCTTGGCGTTCATTCTGTCGTCAGAGAGATCTGTCGTGACCCTGAAGCCTTCAGCCTTGAGTTTCTTCTCAACATCCTTTGCGTAGTCATATGCCATGTCGCCGACAGGGATGATCGCAATCTGGTCAGGGCTGAGCCATGGCGGGAATGCTCCGGCATAGTGTTCGATGAGAACACCGAAGAAACGTTCGATTGACCCCAGGAGTGCACGGTGAATCATGTACGGTCTCTTCTCGACGCCGTCCTTGTCCACGAATGTCATACCGAATCTCTCAGGGAGGTTGAAGTCGAACTGGACAGTCGAGAGCTGCCACTCTCTTCCGATTGCATCCTTGATCTTAAGGTCAATCTTCGGGCCGTAGAATGCTCCGCCGCCTTCGTCTATATCGTACTTGAGGCCTTCCTTCTCGACAGCCTTCTTGAGTGCCTCCGTTGCAGCATCCCACTTCTCCTTCTCACCTACGCTCTTTTCAGGTTTTGTCGAGATGTAGGCATGAATGTCGTTGAAGCCGAATGAATGAAGCATATGGAGAGAGAAGCGGAGAACTTCCATAATCTCGTCGTCCATCTGGTCAGGTGTAACAAAAAGATGTGCGTCGTCCTGTGTAAATCCTCTGACTCTCATGAGGCCGTGGAGCGACCCTGCCTTCTCGAATCTATATACAGTTCCAAGTTCAGCCCACCTGAAGGGTAGGTCACGGTAACTGCGCTTACTGTTCTGATAGATCATGATATGGAAAGGACAGTTCATCGGCTTGACGTAGTAGTTTGTATTGTCCATCTCCATCGGAGGATACATGCCGTCCTTATAGAAGCCGAGGTGCCCCGAAGTCTCCCAGAGCCAGCTCTTTCCGACGTGCGGTGTATAAACCATTTCATAGCCGTTCTTGTAGTGTTCCTCTCTCCAGAACTGCTCGATAACCTGCCTGATTCTTGCTCCCCTCGGGTGCCAGTAGACTAGTCCCGGACCTGCTTCTTCGTGCAGCGAGAACAAATCGAGTTCCTTACCCAGCTTTCTGTGGTCTCTCTTCTCGACATCAGAGAGGTGATCAAGGTATGCCTTCAAATCTGCCTTGCTCGCCCACGCTGTTCCGTAGATACGGGTAAGCATCTTGTTCTTCTCGCTTCCTCTCCAGTAAGCACCTGCGATGGAAAGAAGTTTGAAGCCGTCTGCACAGAGCTCCTTTGTGTTTGCCACATGCGGGCCTCTGCAGAGGTCTGTGAATGCTCCCTGATTATAGATAGTGACTGTCTCACCTTCAGGAATAGCGTCCAGAAGTTCAAGCTTGTACTTCTGATCCTTGAAGATTTCTCTTGCCTCTTCTCTTGTGACTTCCTTCCTTACAAAATCATGACCCTTGTTGATGATGGAGCGCATATTCTTTGTGATTGTCTCCAGATCATCCTCCGTCAAAGCTCTAGGAAGGTCGAAGTCATAGTAAAAGCCGTTCTCGATTGACGGCCCGATAGCAATCTGGGCATCGGGGAACATCATCAAGACTGCTTCTGCCATAACATGGGCTGTTGAATGTCTGAGCGTACTCAAATCAACTTCATTTGCCATAGTTTTTCTCCTCATATATAAAAGATAAAGCCTTTACAGCATCACCCTTACACATATGTGCAAGGACGAAGTTGTAAAGGCTCCGCGGTTCCACCTTGCTTCCCTTTATTTAAAAAGGACGCTCAATTAGAGTTAACGCCTCACTTACGGCTGTCCATACTCGGTTACCCTTTGAGAACAGCAACTCCGGAGTGGTTTTCATCACCTAGCCTTAGGGCATCTCACACCTGTACACGACAGACGCCCCTCTCTATAAGGCATCGAAGACTACTCGTCTCCATCACAGTTATTACAGAGATGATATCTACTTGGCCCTTACCGGTCAAGACTCCTCGTAATCAATAAGATTACCTTCTTCGAACATTGTTCTCATCTTCACAGACAGCACGGCAAAGGACGTTGCAAGGTCCGTGCGCTGCATGACGACATCGGAAGGAATCTTGAGGTCCTTGGGTGCGAAGTTCCATATTCCCTTTATACCGCATTCCACTAAGCGGTCTGCCACACTCTGGGCACTCGATGCCGGAACCGTTATTACCGCGATAGATATGCCGGTGGACTCGATGAACTCTTTTAGGGAATCCGTCGACTGGACTGTAATCGAGCCGATTTTCGTACCGACCTTTCCCGGGTCACAGTCAAAGGCCGCGACAATGCTTAACCCGTATGCCGCAAAGCCTTCATACATCGTAATTGCCTTACCGAGGTTACCCACGCCCACAATCAATGCCTTCGTTGCGTTATCCCATCCGAGGGAATGTGTAATGTAGTCGATAAGCTCATCGACGACAAAACCCACCTTGGGCTTTCCTTCGATACCTGTATATGAAATATCTTTTCTTACCTGAATCGGCTTGAGTCCGAGCTCGTCTGCAAGGACCGTTGCACTTATAAACTGCATTCCTTCAGCCTGACACTGCCTCAATATCCTCAAATATGACGGAAATCTCTTAACGGTAGGAATAGGTACAACAACCGCCTTACTCTCTGACATAAACTCAACCCTCCAGTTTCTCAATAACCTTTCTGTAAAAATCACGTGGAGTCGATGCTCCCGCAGTCACACCAACGCGCTCGCAGGCATAGACGTCAGGGGGGATATCATCAGACCCGTTTACAAGAAAACAGGGCTTACCGCCGTTCTTGACAATAGCGCCGAGCTCCCTTGTATTCGCGCTGTTTTTATCACCCACAACGACAAAGCAGTCAACCTTATCCAAAAGCTTTTCAACAGCATCACGCCTCTTAGTTGAAGCCTTACAGATATGGTTCAACATACTAATAATGATACCTTTTTCCTCTGCTTTTTCAAGGATGACTTTTAAGAGAGCAGTGGAAAATGTTGTCTGGACAACGCCGTTGTAGACGCCCTCTTCAATTTGCTCTAAATCCTCAAGGGAGGAAATAACCCGGGTCTTCCTCACTGCACTCCCGAGAAGTGAGAGCACTTCGCTGTGCCCCGAGTAGCCGAAAACAAGAACATCCTTATCTGATTCCCGTACGAGTTTCTGGCCCTTGAGTACGACAGGGCACGTTGCGTCCACTATCTCGACATTGCGATATAAGAGTTCTTCGCGCTCGCTATCTGTTATGCCGTGGGCCCTTATGACGATAAGTGAGCCTTCAGCAACATCACGCGCTTCATTAACAACCTCGACACCCCGCGTTGTAAACCAGGCGCATACCTTTTCATTATGTACAATTCCGCCGTAGAAATAGAGCATACGCTTTTCGGCGATGGATCTATCGAGTGTACGGTGGGCTAAATCTATGGCTCTGTGAACACCGCTGCAGAAGCCGAGTGTTTCTGATACATATACTGTCATAGGGCAAAAATATACCCGTGGAAATCCACGGGATTAGATAACTTTTTTATTTTGTCTCTTCTGCAGGTTTTGACTCTTCGCTTGGTGCTTCCACCTTTTTCTCGCCGCCTTTCTCAAGAGCCTTCTTGTCGTCTTTCTTATCTTCCTTCTTTGCAGGAGCTGCCTTCACAGCATCCTTGCTGACGACAGAGGAGATTGCTTCCTTGCTGAATTCGATTCTGGCTGCGTCATCAACCTTAACGACAACTGTCTTGTCCTTGACTGTGATGATTGTGCCGTGGATGCCTCCGATAGTGACAACCTTATCACCCTTCTTCATAGCTTCAATCATGGCCTTTGCTTCCTTGTCCCTCTTCTTCTGGGGTCTGTAGATAAGGAAGTAGAATATTGCAATGATTGCAACAAACATTATTATTGTTGATGCCATGCTGCCTGCACTTGAAGAGCCTGATGCATCTGTTGCCATAAGAATAATTGAGTTCATAAATTACCTCTTTTTTGAATTGATTTACATTATCATAGTCTGTCAAAAGGGGTCAACTGTAAAGGGCAAATTAAAAGGGCCACCCCTTTTGGAACAGCCCTTCTTTTCCCTTACTCGGAATTACATCATGCCCATGCCCGGGTTCTGGGGTGCTGCCGGAGCTTCCGGAGCGGGGATGTCTGTAACAGAACACTCTGTTGTGAGGATGAGGGAAGCAATTGATGCTGCATTCTGCAATGCGCTTCTTGTAACCTTCACAGGGTCGATGATACCTGCATCAACCATCTTGACCCACTTCATGTTGTTTGCATCGAATCCAACGCCCTCTTCGGCATTCTTGCACTTGTCTGCAACGATTGCACCGTCGACACCTGCGTTCTCGCTGATCTGTCTGATAGGCTCCTCGAGAGCACGTGTGACAATCTTGTAGCCGACCTTCTCTTCTTCTGTAAGACCTTCAAGAGACTTAGACTCGAGGACCTTGCTTGCCTGAACAAGAGCAACGCCGCCGCCCGGGATAACACCCTCTTCGATAGCTGCTCTTGTTGCGCTGAGAGCGTCTTCGACTCTGTGCTTCTTCTCCTTGAGCTCAACTTCTGTAGCAGCACCGACGTTGACAACTGCAACTCCGCCTGCGAGTTTCGCAAGTCTCTCCTGGAGCTTTTCTCTGTCGTAGTCGGATGTGCTGTCAGCAATCTGAACCTTGAGCATGGCAATCCTGTCCTTGATATCTTCAGCCTTGCCGGCTCCGTTGATGATTGTCGTGTTGTCCTTGTCGACTGTGACTCTCTTTGCTCTTCCGAGCATTGAGATATCTGCATCTTCAAGCTTCATACCGAGTTCCTCGGTAATAACCTGACCGCCTGTAAGAACTGCGATATCTTCAAGCATTGCCTTACGTCTGTCACCGAATCCAGGTGCCTTGACTGCAACGACATTGAGTGTTCCTCTTACTGCGTTGAGAACAAGTGTTGCAAGTGCCTCGCCGTCAACATCCTCTGCAATCATTACAAGAGGCTTACCCGACTGTGCAACCTTCTCGAGAAGAGGAAGAAGTTCCTTCATGTTGGAAATCTTCTTGTCGTAGATAAGAATGTAAGGATTATCCATAACACTTGTCATGGTGTCTCTGTTATTGCAGAAGTAAGCTGAGAGGTAACCTCTGTCGAACTGCATACCTTCAACGAAATCAACTGTTGTGTCGATTGTCTTGCTCTCCTCGACTGTGATGACGCCGTCCTTACCGACCTTGTCCATTGCTGATGCAATCTCATCACCGATTGAGCGGTCGTTGTTAGCGGAAATAGATGCAACCTGTGCAATCTCTTCCTTGTCCTCAATCATCTTGGCTTCTTTCTTGATGCACTCGACTGCATCCTGAACAGCCTTGTCGATGCCCCTCTTGATTCCCATCGGGTTGACACCGGCAGCGACGCTCTTCATGCCTTCCTTTGTAATGGACCATGCAAGAACAGTTGCTGTTGTTGTACCGTCACCTGCGACATCGTTTGTCTTAGCTGCAACTTCCTTGAGAAGCTGTGCGCCCATATTCTCGAACGGATCCTCGAGTTCAATCTCACGTGCAACTGAAACACCGTCCTTTGTTACTGTCGGAGCACCGTATTTCTTGTCCAGAAGAACAAGCCTTCCCTTAGGTCCGAGAGTTGTCATAACTGCTTTTGAAATCTTTTCAACACCGTTAACAAGAGACTTTCTTGCCTCTTCGTTGAACTGAAGCTGCTTTGCCATCTTTTTTATCTCCTAATATAAATTCATAAATAAAAGCAACACTTGATTGCTAGTAGTTAAAATAAGCAGAAATATTCCATTCGACAAGAGGAAGAAAAAAATAATCAAAGAGAGGCAAGAAAAAGCGATAGGGACAGCGAAAGAATTCCCGAGGCAAGGTTCACCATATCATTATCGAAGCCGGGAATGCCCCGCACCCGCTTGTTCTTAACTCCGTTCTCATACTCCTTTTCAGTGAGTGATCCGTCCTCAGAGAGAAAATGCTCCTGAAGTGTCGCACCGAGCACGGAGTCGATGACGGATGAAAGAAATCCCGCCCCCGATACGATAAGCGCCTGCTCAAAAGAAGGAGAGAGAATGGCAAAATGAAGAAGAGCAATCAACACTGCCCCCAGTGCACCCGATACCAGCCCCAGAACTGTCACGCCCCCGCTTATTCCTTTCGGCACGGGAGTAAATGTTATAATCGAAACTGGATTATGTTTACTCATAATTCCGAATGTACTGGAAAAGGTATCTGCCATAGCCTCGGCGAGAGACGCCGAATAGCCGACAAGGGCTATCCTGTAGAAGGAAGGAGAGCGCGTAAGGAAGAGTGCGATGACTGCCGGAAGCCCGTTTGCTATGACCTGTGCCATATCTCTACGGCTTCCCTTCTTCTCACGCTTATTGTAGCTACGCTTGATCTTCGAAAGTACCGAACAGACAAAGAAGAAGAAAAAGAAGAGGGTGAATGCCGAAAAGCCCCCGAAATAGAGGACGATGAAGCCCAGGACAAATGCAGATATTACGCCGGAAACAGTCAGCCACTTTCTCCATAACGAAACGACGACAATCACTAAAAGTACAGATACATATATAACAATGATTGTCCAGAACGGAAGGAGTGATATCTTTTCATCTACAACGGAAACAAGGCTCTGCATTTCTTACTTCACCCCTCTTAAAAAGAGTTCAACAAGTGCCGTTCCGACTACCGGAACAGCTATGTTGTCTATGGAAGAAGGCGAGAAAGCCTCGACAAAAGCAACAATTATTCCGATTACAATTGCATAGGGCAGGCTAATCTCAGTAAAAAAAAGTACAACAAGGGTGGAGACAAGTGCCATTGTAAACGAGCCCTCAAGACTGCGCTTTGCTTTGTTATAAAGGATATAACAGTGCTTTCCCCACCTTGTTCCGACGATTGCGGCAGCTCCGTCACCCAGGCCAAGCATCAACACACCCGCTATTGCACTTCCGGCACTCACAAGGCCCAAAGCCTCAAATAGTACTACAAGTGTCACAGCAACAGGATAGAGGATAAGGCCGTAGTTACGCTTCTTGTCCTTCATTCCGAGGTCTTCAATCATATTCGAAAGAACTGCAAAGCTGTTGATGAAGATGAAGGCAAAGGGAAGAGCAACCCGGTAGTAAGGGTTTTTAACACATAACTCACACGGAATAATTATGAGCGACGTCAATATATGTATGAACTTCCTCACGCCCTCACTTCTCCACTTTGCATAGCGGTAGAGAAGAAAGCCCGCAAAGACTTCCAAAGTTACGTATAAAAAACAAAGTATATCTACTACTAAATCTGACACTGCAAACTCTCTTCAGGACTCATCATGTTAGACTATTTAGATGACAAAGGAAAGATTAGAGCAGGTCCACGTTTGATAAAAGGAATACCGTCTCAAATAAGAGCATCAACCTTACCCGACAAAAGATTCGAACGCAGAGTCAGATAAATCAGCCCCGCTATCTTCGACATACTCAAGCATCTTGAAGCCGAAGATTAAAGCCAGGATGTTTGAAGGGAATACGGACACTGTGTCGTTATAAGAGAGGACATACCTGCCGTATTCCTCTCTTGCTGCTAGGAGCTCCTCCTCGACAGTTTCGATTTGATTTTGAAGGTTCAAGAAGTTCTTGTCGGCCTTAAGTTCCGGATACCTCTCCTCCAGCATCACTATGATATCCTGCAGTCCGGAAGAAGAGCCAAACTGACGTCTTTCCCTCACAACCGATTCCAGCGTCTCTCTTTCATGCCTGGTGTATCCCTTTGTGACATCAATGAGACGGGTAAGAAGGGAATAACGCTTCATAAGGTGTGCTTTGACTACACTTGAGGCAGCATCACACTTATTTTTAAGCCTTGTGAGTTTATTGAAGAGAGATATTCCCCAGATTGTGAGAAGCACTATCAAGCACTCAACCAATATAAGAAATATCTTCATAACTGTATCCTCAAACAGTAAAGAGCGTTGTGTAAAAACTCTTTGCAACGCTTTCACCGTAGCGCTCGAGTACATATTCTCTCACTGTCTTTCCATCTATCGTCTGAGGTATTTCACACCCAAGACGGACAAGTGTATCTACTTCAGAGTGCCGTGCTGTCTTGATTACATACTCAAGTGGCAAATCGTCACCACCGTCTATATGCTCATTCACATTGCATCCTGCAGCAACTGCTGCATAGAGAATCCTGAAGTTCAGGTTATGCTTTATGCTAAAAGCAAAGACATTGTTGACTCCGTCAATCTTCGTATCGACATCAGCGCCGAGGGAGATAATATATGGAATGAAATCCGACTCCAAATCCAGAAGGTACGATTCTGTGGCACAAAGCTTCAATGCCGTTATGATAACACGCGAATCAGAATAGTCGGCACCTGCAGAAACAAGTGCCTGAGCTATTGATACATCTTTATACCGCTCATTCAGCTGTCTTATAGCCTGAACAAGCGCCGGATAGCCGTTTATCTCAATATTTGGATCGGCCCCGTCATTCAGCGCCTTCTTCACAATATCCTTATCGTTGTTGATTATCCCCTCTTTCAGTCTGTCGTCGACACTCTTCCCTTCAGGAAGAACCAGAACAACAAGCACAGCGATGAAAACAACAAGTAGAAGAGCCAATACGAGAAGTAGGTGCTTCTTCATTAATTTTCCTTGATTGTGTTACCGAACTTATCAGTAAACTTCTTTGCCTTGATTGTTGCAAAATCAAAGAGCCACCACACGATATCAGCAGCAGAAATAGCCAGCATAGTTGCATCGCGTTCAGTGATTGCCATCATTATTCCAAAAACAAGAA
>CAVIUT010000051.1:0-12815 GCA_963646155.1 Eggerthellaceae bacterium
GGTTGGAAACAGGTAACTGTCACGACTGTTTAGATACCATTTCCATAGGACGACGAAGTCACCGCATGGGAGTGGTAGTTCATAAGCTTTCCCAGACATTCGTTTAGGACCTCAGATTTTTCCCATTTGACACTGTCAGCTGTGCTATATTTTCCGGATTAAATATACTTTTCAAAGTATATTTTGGTGATTTAAGGCAAAAAAAGAAGGATGCTGAACTCAACACCCTTCCGTCAAACCGTTATATACGGTAAATTCTGTCTTCGCTCTTAGCATCCTGCCTGAAGAAGACGCATGTAAAGCCTGTTATTGCGATAATCGTACTTCCCGTCGCTTCTTCAAGCTTTGCTGAAATCTCTTTTATTGCATCCTTGTTATTGGAAAATCTCACCTTGACAAGTTCATGACACTCCAGAGCATTGTCCAGAGCCTTTACAACAGAATCTGTAAAACCTTCCTTACCCACATAGACTACAGCGTCAAGCATCTGTGCATGCGAGCGTAGAAAGGCCCTTTGATAACTTTTTAATTCCATACGCTTATCTTAATATAGAGCCTCTCTACTTTCAACAACAAATCAGTCGAGTTTGTACTTCTGAGCAACGACGAACCTCTTGATTTTCTTTGTAGATGTCATCTCCAATGGCTCGTCAGTAACAGTGACCATCGTTATTTTCTTGTAGGACTGTAAATCCTTGTTGACGTCGCTTATGATATCTGAAATCTTTTTCTCGATTTCCTCCTTCGATGAGGAGTCTCTGAGCGCCTTGCTCGGATATACAACAGCCCTGATTCCCTCGGCCTTGAGTGCCTTGTCCTGAAGGTATCCGATAATACAAATCTGCTCGATTTCATCGTAAAGCTGGAACTTGTCCTCGATTTCCTCGGGGAATACGTTCTTACCGCCGTCAGTGACGATAATCGACTTTGCTCTACCTGTAAGATAGAGATAGTTCTCGCTGTCAAGGTGACCTACGTCTCCTGTGTTGAGCCATCCGTCCTTATCAAGGATTTCATCGGTAGCCTCCTGGTTCTTGTAGTAGCCCTTCATGACCTGAGGCCCTCTGATGTAGATTATGCCGTTACCATCCTTATCGGGGTCGACAATCTTACATTCAGTCTGGGGAAGTGTCTTACCTACACTTTCAACCTTGAATGCGTAAATCGGGTTGAGGTGCGTAATCGGGCTTGTCTCAGTAAGTCCGTAGCCCTGAACAAAGTCAATACCAAGCTGGTTGAAGCCTTTGAATGTTTCACTCGGAAGCGGTCCACCGCCGGAGATACATATTCTGTTGGTATCGAGAGAAACCTTCTTGAGAACAAAGGAGAACATCTTCTTTCCGCCCTTGAAATTGAAAGCCTTCTTCAAGAAGCCTGAAATTCCCATAAGACATTTGATGAAACCGTATACAATCGGCCCCTTCTTCTTTATTCCGTTTATGATTCCAGCATAAAGCTTATTGAAAAGCATAGGAACGCCGAGGAACATGGTAACCTTACCTTCCTTGAGCTCCTTGAGCATCTGCGAGACGACAAGTTTCTTACCGAATACTACCGCAGCTCCTGATCCGAAGCCTTCAAGGAAGACTGCGAGCATTGTGTATGCATGGTGGATAGGAAGAATAGCATAGAAGACATCTGTCTCATATATGTTCATATTCCCCTGTGCAATGTAGATATCGGAAACAAGGTTCTTGTGCGTAAGCATGACACCCTTCGGTGTTCCTGTTGTGCCGCTTGTGAAGAGGATTGCAGCAACGTCGCTTTCGACGGGATCATAACCCTTCTTCTCCTCACACTCGATTGTCATGACATCCTGCCACTGGGAGCCGCTCTCGAGAGATGCATACCCTACCATATCGAGGGAGGAAGCAACCTTCTTCATCCTGTCGTTATCGCAGATGAGGACGGAAGAATCGGAGAATTTGGCAAGCTTGATGAAATCCTCGTCATGAAGTGAACTGTCGAGAGGGACGATGATTCCGCCCATATAAATTGCTGCCATATAGACAACGGCCCATGCGACGCTGTTCTTGCCGCTCACGATTACCTTATCACCCTTCTTGAGGCCGAGTGAGAGAAGCCATGATGATACGTTCTTGACTCTCTTAAGTGCATCGCCGTATGTGAGCGAGATATGCTTGGGCTGGAATTCAGTCCAGCACTCTCTATCTTTGTAAAGTTCTGTGTTAAGTACGAAGAGCTCCTTGAGGGTCGGCCATTCGCCGTTGAAGTATTTACCTCTGTACTGGTCAAACCTGTTCCAGGGCGTAAGATTGTCTTTTGTTCTCATTTTCTTGCAAACTCCTATTTCTTACATTTTTTCGGATTTTGTAAAAAAAGAAAACAACCTCACACGCATAAATTCATATAAAACCATAGTGATTTTATCACATCTATACTCTGGTGATATCTAACTAAGCGAGAAGTATATGTACTATTTGTCCCTGTATTTCCTTATGACCTCGAATCTCTTTATCTTACGTGTACTTGTCATCGGAAGCGGCTCGTCGACAACAGATATGAGTGTTATCTTCTTATAGCTCTGAAGATCTCTGTTGACTTCCTCCACCACCTTCTCCATGTGCGATGCAATTTCCTGGGCACTCTTCCCCTTACTGAACTGGTCGGTCGGGTGGATAATAATCCTTATTCCCTCGCTCTCCTTTTCCTTATCTATTATGTACGGGATTATACAGCACTCCTCGATTTCGCTGTAGAGCTGGAACTTATCCTCAATCTCTTCGGGGAAGACGTTTTTTCCTCCCTCCGTCACGATTATCGACTTAGCTCTGCCCGTAAGGTACAAGAAGCCGTTCTTTCCTATGTGCCCCACATCTCCTGTATTAAGCCAGCCGTCACTGTCGAGGACTTCCCGTGTAGCCTCTTCATTCTTGTAGTAGCCTCTCATGACCATCGGAGCACGTACATATATGATGCCGTTGCCGTTTTCGTCAGCGTCTACTATCTTCTCCTCAACAGCGTCAAGCGCAACACCCACGGAATCTTCGATATAAACCTCGATGGGGTTTATGTTGATTATCGGGCTTGTCTCTGTCAGGCCGTAACCCTGGACAAAATCAACCCCGAGTTCGTTGAAGTGCTTGAATGTGGACGGCGGAAGTGGGCCGCCGCCGCATATACATATTCTGATTTTATCGAGAGAAACCTTCTCGAGAAGAATGTGCGAAAAGAGCTTCTTCCCGATATTCACCTTGAATGTTTTCTTCACCGCCCCGCTGAAACCCATCAGAAAGTGAATTAACCCTGCTTTGAATGCACCCTGTTTCTCAACTCCCTTCATTATGCCTGCGAGGAGCTTGTTGAAAAGCATAGGAACCGCAAGGAACATCGTGACCTTCCCTTCCTTGAGTTCCCTCAGCATTATGGGGGTTATGAGTTTTTTTCCGAAAACACAGCTGGCGCCGCTCGAAATCGTCATAAGAAAGACTGCTGTCATCGTGTAGGCATGATGGAGCGGCAATATTGCATAGAATACATCTGTTGTGAATACATCGAATATCCTCTGGGAAGCAAGAGTCGAGCTCATGAGATTGGAGTGTGTGAGCATGACGCCCTTCGGCATCCCGGTCGTGCCGCTTGTAAAAAGTATGGCTGCAATTTCATTGCACTTAGCGGACGGAAGTTCACACTCTTCTCCTTCAAGATCGAGGACATATTGGTGATGGGTGCCTGACTCAAGAGAATATCTTTTCTTAATGAACTTCGACTCTTTGTCCACTTCATCTATCTTCTCGTCATCCATGAAGATTGTACCGACATCGCCGAATGAAAGGATTTTCTCCATATCCTCCGGGTGGAGTGCATAGTCGAGGGGTACGATGATACCGCCGGCAAAAGTTATGGAGAGGTAGGTTATCGCCCACTCTGGACTGTTCTTTCCGCTGACACATATTTTGTCGCCCTTTCTGACGCCGTCCTTTATGAGGAAATAACTGAGCTTTTTAACCCTTTTTAAAACTTCTTCATATGTATATGTCTTCTTTTCGGGAACAATCGTCTTGAAACAGTCATTCTTACCGAAGCGATTGACACTGAGCTCGAACATTTCCCTCAGAGTCGGAAACTCACCCTTGAATGCACTTCCCTTAAAAGACCAGAAGTTGTCAACGTTATGTTTATAGTATTTGTCCTTGAATGCCATATAGCCCTTCTTTTATTTTGACAAAAAAATGTCAACTGTAAAGTTATGAAGTAATTTTCGCCTCATTAGTTGATAAAAGTCAACTACTAGATATTTTATACCATACAATATTTGGGCAGAAATAACTAGAATTTCACATATGGACTATGTATCACAGCTTCTGGATGAGTTTTTTCTCTCCTACACCCCTTCCCTCTCCTCTTCTCTGAGGGAGAACAGAATAGAAAGGATGAAACTTCTCCTGGAGAGAATCGGGAACCCTGAGAAGAGCTTCAAAACAATACATGTTGCGGGAAGTAAGGGCAAAGGGACGGTAAGCTCAATACTCTCCTTCCTTCTTTCAAAGCTCGGCTGTAAAACAGGACTCTTTCTTTCGCCGCACGTCTACTCAGTAAAAGAGCGTTTCACTCTCGCATCCTCTTTCTTCAGCGATGAAGAATACCTGAGTGCACTTGAGACTCTCAAAGAAAAGATAAAAGACTTAACATTTGACGAAAAGTACGGCGACAGGAGGCCGACGACATTCGAGCTCTATACGGCCTACTCATACATCCTCTTCAAAGAGACGGGATGTACATGGGCGGTAATCGAAACGGGACTCGGGGGAAGACTCGATGCCACAAACACAATAGATAGCACAGCCTCCATCATAACTCAGATTGAAAAGGAACACACAAAAATCCTTGGGGACACACTCACTCTCATTGCAAGAGAAAAGAGCGGCATAATGAGAGGGAATAAGCCGACATTCATAATCGAACAGGATAAGGAAGTAATGGATGTCTTTCGAGAGGAGTCTGAAAAGCTGAATTCCCCTCTTCGTATTTTCACTCCTCCACTCACTCTAGATGATGATTCATACTCTCTTAGGACTGTTGAGTACATGGCGTCTACGATAAAGCTCGAATCATTCTCCGACGACGTTTTCCTTCTCGACGCGCTCTATTCAATGTTCATATTAACATCAATGGGTCTGATAAAAGCTCCCGCTCACTTCAATCTCAGCGAGAGCTCGTTTCACCTCCCCGGGCGATTTGAAGTGCGTAATATAAAAAAACGGACATTCATTTTCGACGGTGCACATACAATTCATTCGATAGAGCTCTTATCGAAATCGATAGGGAAAATCAAGAATGAGGATAAGACACTTATATTCTCAACAGCTTCCGATAAACCCTGGAAAGATATGGCATCCATAATCGTTCCATTCTTTGACAGAGTAATCGTGACGGGAATCGGGGAATGGAAGAAATCGGAACCCGAGAAAATATATGTAGATATTAAAGAGATGTTTCCTCATAAGGATATTTATCTTATTTTAAATAATGTATCTGCACTTGAAAAAGCACTTTCTTCGACAGAAGAGAGCGGCTTAGTCACAGTGACGGGCTCGTTCTATCTCCTCGGGGAGATAGATAAGGCACTCGGGGAGGAGTAATGGCGATAAACTGGAAAGAACTTGAGAAGATTTTATCAGAACTCCCCTTAAAAGGCAGCTACATCCAGGATATATCCGAGCACGATTACCACTCGTTCACACTCTCCCTCTTTGAGAAGGAGAATAAGGCCTATTTCGTCTACACAGAGGTTGCAACGGCGCACTCAAGGTTCTCAGGAACAAAGATAATGAGACCCAAGTCAAAGAATATGCAGCGCTTTACGCAGTTTCTTAAGGCTCATGTGAGAGGAAAGAAGATAACCGATGTCCATCAGTTACCTTTTGACAGGGCTTTCATCCTTACTCTCGAGTCACCATCCGAAAAGATAAGAATGCTGTTCAGACTCTACTCCGGCCCCGGCGCCAATGTCATGATTCTCGACTCCGACAATAGAATTCTCGAGCTCATGTTCCGTAGGCCGCAGCGGGGAGAAATAAAGGGCGAAAAACTCACCATTATAGAAAGAGAGAACGAAGGCGGTAAAAAGTACACTATCAGAGAATACTCGGGTGACAGCTTCAATGAGGCGGTAGATAGAGCCGAAAGCAGCCTGGATAAAGGCGAGAAAAGAGAGAAGTACATAGAGGACCTTAAGGAGAAGAGAAATAAGGCAATAGCACTCCTTAAGGACAGGCTCGAGAAAACAGAAGAAAAGATAGAGCGTACAAAGGACTATGAGTCCATACGCCACTATGCAGATTTACTCTCAGCGTCTCTTTATCTATATAAGAAAGGTATGACGGAAATCACTCTCGACGACTGGGAGACGGGAGAAAAAGTTAAGCTTGCACTCTCTGAAAAGCTCGACGGAAGAGCAAATCTCGAAAAGCTATATAACGAATACCATAAGGGAAAAACACAATATACCCTCGCACTTGACGATAAAGAGAGAATCGAAAAAGAGATAGAGGAGACGGAGAAAAAGTATGATGCCCTCCTCTCCGAGAATACCCCGATGGAAAAGCTCAGGAAGGCTTACGAAGAGGCAGACGGAAATACAACTAAGAAAACAGTTGAGGGTAAAAGCGGTCTCTACATCAAGAGTGGCGATTGGGATATCATCGTAGGGCGCAGCGCCAAGGAAAATGACGTCATACTCCGTACTGCCGTCAGAGGAAACGACATGTGGATGCACACGCGTGACTTTGCGGGCGGGTATGTGATAATCAAGGCGAAGAAGAATATGACGGTACCGCTTGAGGTACTCCTCGACGGCGCCTACCTTGCAATTTTCTTCTCAAAGGCAAGAAAAAACAACAAAGCTGATTTATACTATACACAGGTGAAGAATCTTAAGAGGATCAAGGGGGCAAAGACGGGACTTATAATTCCCCTCCAGGAGAAGAACCTCACCGTCGATATGGACGAGAAAAGAGTAAGGAGGCTGCTCGGCAATGAGAATGAAATATCATGAGGGAATATTCTACCCGTCAGATAAAGAGATGCTCGATAAACTTATAAATAGAGGCGGAGAGAAAGAGACGGCAAAAGCAATCATCGTCCCACATGCATCTCTCCAGCTCGTGAGTGATTTACTCGGAAAAGCTTTCACCCATGTCGGCACACCCGAGCGAATTATCATACTCTCCCCTATTCACTCGGGGCGTACTGGGAGCGACAAAGGTTACGCATTCTTCGAAGGCGGCGAGAACAAGGACATAAAGCTCATATATCTCGGGGCAAAGAAGAGCGAATGGTATGCCGAGGAGGAGCCGGGAGCGGAAATCCTACTGCCATACATTGAGAAGTATGCGCCTCAATCATCCGTTGCAGTTATCTACACCGACATAAAAACAGCAGCCGAGAGCAAAGCGCTTTCAGCATTTCTCAAAGAGCACAAAACTCCCGATACTCTTTTCATAATCTCCACAAACCTCAGTGCGGTGGAGCGTACAATGGAAGAAGCGGAAAGCTGGGGTAAGAGCGGAGTGACGGCACTTGTAGACGGAGAAAACATTCTTGACTTATATAACAGAAACAAGGTCAGAATCTGTGCGCGCGGTGTTCTTGACAGTATTAACCGTATAGTCGAAGGAAAGTGGAAGTTAGAGGCGGAGGAAAACAGCAACTGTGTATACCGGGCTGTACTCTGGAAGTAGATGAGCGAATTCAAGAAAGTAAAAATCGGAGATAAGGAATACAGTGCATTGAAATTCGGGCTCGAAGGCTTTGAAATGAGTCCGAGGGTCATGCAGAATTCAAGAAGGGACGGCATCCTCGTTAAGGATGATGATATTCTCCCCTTCCCCTGGCACGGGGTAACAAAGGATAAGGACGGGGAGTATGTACTCCTTCCTCCAGTCGAACTGGAAGATATTACTGCGATATCGAGTAAGTATAGAGACAAAGCACTCTCATTTGTTAGAAAAATTGCACGGGGTCTCTACTCTGCCGACGAAAACTTTCTGGACCTTTCGACCGGCGTTTTCCCTCTCTACCGTATTTATATTGCGTCGGGAAGCGACATTGTACTCCTTCCGCCGGACGCGGGGGAAATACTCACGCTCTCACGCACTCCCGGAGATATCGACAGAAGTGTCCGTAATCTCCTCACACCATCGCTTGAGAGAGGATATACCCTCGTGCACGAAATGGCACAGCTCTTGTACTTTGCGCTATCCGGAAGATTTCCCTACGAGAAACCGGAAGTGAGGGGCGCGGGATTCAAGCCTTACAGCCTCAACTACTACACTTCTGCGGCAGACGAAACATCGTCCTTCATAATGAATACACTCCTCATGGGAGAGAAGCAGCAGAGAAGAGTATGCCTCAATAATACAGCGCGCGAAACGCTGAAGTATTTTCTCGATAAAACCGAAACCCTCGAGTGGAACTACCACGCAATCGAGGATAGCGAGAGAATCTGGGCGATGAAGAACAGCGAAGGAACGAAGGTATTTATTGAGGAGAAGAAGAAAAGGGAGAAAAGGGCATCAAAGCGCACATTTCTCAGAAAGAAAGGCATCATTACCCTTGTAATTTTTATCGTCGTCTCAATTGTCGCTTACCTCGTCGGAAACTTTTTATATCAGAAATTCCGTGCGCCTTATACAAAAGACCTATCCCCGAGTGAGATAATATCGTACACAATTGATAAGCAGAACGAACTCGATGCAGCATCCCTTAACGAGGGATACAAAAAGGATGCAGCGCAGTACAAGGAAGTGACAACGCTCTATATCCTCAATAAAACACGACTCGCATATGAAAGCAAGGCTCCGTTCATACCGCTATCCCAATGGGAGGAAAACGGAGAGGGAGCAATAGAGGAAGATCAATTCGTCTACGGCGTTGAAATAGAAAATATAAAGGATGAGGGCGACGGAAAATATACGGCAGAGCTTACCTGGTACACCCCTTACGGCTTCAGTGACGAGGATGAAGAGACCTATGAAGAAAGAGAGGGATATACCCGAACATTCGTATACACGGTAAAAGAACATTTTACATTCGAGTACAATAAGCGCGGCTGGTGGGAGTGCACCGACTCCTACTTCTCCGACGATAAACTCCTCAGCGTCATCTACATCCCCAACGTGACGACAGAAGCGCTTTAATACCTTCCGTATCATCTGGGTGGAACCAATGTGTATCCTTGAATGAGCGGAAGAATGTCATCTGGCGCTTAGCGTATTTCACGGAGTTATGCTTGATTTTTTCCTTAATACCCCTGACGGAGTATTCCCCGGTTTCCAATGCTTCGAACCACTCGCGGTATCCGATTGCCTCCATCGAGGGCCAGGACTTATCAGCACCGAGACCGAGAAGTCTTCTCATTTCGTCCACAGCACCAAGCGAGAACATCTCCTCAACGCGCATATCTATCCTTGCTTCAAGTTCCGTCTTATCTCTCTCGAGTCCTATGAGTATGAAGTCAACGTCACTCCTCATCTCATCAGAGAGCTCGAATGACGAGAGCGGTCTCCCCGTCTGATAGTAAACTTCGAGTGCACGCGTCAGGCGATAGACATCCTCTTTGTAAATACGGGCAAAGGAGACAGGATCAACCTTTTCGAGTTCAACCCTAACTTCCTCAACGCCCTTCTCTTCGAGTAGTCTTTTAACTCTATCACGTATTTCCGGATCAGCTTTAGGAGTTGGGTTTCTCTTGTAGCAGAGCATTTTGAAGTAATATGCCGTGCCACCTGTGATGAGGGGAATATTCCCCCTTTCGTTTATCTCTTTTATAAGAGAATTGGAGAATGAACAAAAGTCCCCTGCGGAGAACTCCTCCCGGGGATCTTTTATGTCGACAAGGTGATGACGGATAGAGGACATGAGGACCTTGTCGGGCTTTGCCGATGCTATATCGAGGCCCTTATAGACCTGGATTGAATCAGCATTGATTATTTCATAGCCTGAAGAAAAAAGCTCTTTCGTAAGCCCAGTCTTTCCCACAGCCGTAGGTCCGAAGAGCACGAGAGCCTTATCCTTATTTGTTCTTTTCTCCACCTTCGTATGCTATCTCATCGTTGAGAGCGCGTGCCAGAACAACGGAAACAACCTTATCTCCGTTCTTCTCGATTTCCTTTCTCTTATCTGTCTGAGCATAGATGTTGGCTTCCTTGATAGCCACACATGTCATCTCGTATACGTTGGTCTCTTTGTCAATCAGTTCATTAAGTGGAATACTCAAAGCTCTACTCCTTAAAACAAATGCTTTTCTATGATAGAAAAAATGTCACTTTACTTCAAGCCTGATTTTCGGCATTGCGGGCAAATACCCTCAAATACCGTCTGGTGACCCAGAACTAGATAGCCGTTCTTTTCTCCGACAGCCTCATCAAGCTCTTTTTCATAATCAACGGAGGCATCAACAAGAGAGCCGCAGGAGACACACATTATATGATAGTGCCTCTCAACTCTCAAATCGTAGCGGTCGGCACCGGGGACGGGAATGTGATTTATCTGTCCCGTTCTCGACAGCTCCTTGAGATTGCGATACACTGTGCCCTTACTTATCCTACTGTCCCTCTTTCTCACCTCAGTGTAGATTTCTTGAGCAGATGGATGATCAAAGCGGCTCTGCACTTCCTCGAGCACAATCTCTTTCTGCCTCGTGTTACGCCTCAGTTTATCCTCGCCTTCAGTTACACTTCTTTCCATCTCGCTTTTCCTTGAGAGCCGAGAGGATAATCTCAACTATTTCCTCCGGATTCTTATCATCGGTGTCGATAATCAAGTCCGCCACGCTCCCGGGGTGTGAATTATCTATCCCGTAGACAATTTTATAGCGGTTGGAATCCTTCTTGTCCCTGTTTTCCGTCTCCTTAATTCTCTCGGAGAGTTCACCCCCTTCACGCTTATGTATTCTCTTCGCGCGTGTTAGGTCACTAGCCGTAAGATAAACCTTTAAATCGGCATCCTCGAGCATCCAGATAGCAAGACGGGAGGCAAGTATTGCATTCTCGCTCTCATGTGCCATCTCGACCTGGCGCCTGTCAAGCTCCCTGTCTATATCGTAATCATCCTCGGCCATACGGCAGAAAGTCCAGAAATCGACACCTCTCTCTTCTGCCATCTGCCTGAATGTGAAATTGACAAGGGGGTATCCTGTCTTCTCGGAGAGCAGATTCGACACCGTTGTATTACCGCATCCTGATTTACTTGAAATTGCTATCCTCATTCTATGTTCCTCACCTGTTCTCTTATATCTTCAAGGGCATCCTTCATCTTTACAACAGAAAGGTTTATTTCGACCATCTGACTCTTACTTGCGATTGTATTTATCTCCCTGTTCATCTCCTGGCAGAGAAAGTCTAATTCCTTACCAACAGGCCCGGAAGATGAAAGGAGCTCTTTATACCTCTTGAGATGTACATCGAGCCTCGAGCATTCCTCGTTTATGGAATACTTGACAAGTAGTGCCGCGACTTCACTTAAAAATCTCGGGTCGTCCTTACCCTTCTCTCCGAGCAGCTCTTCATACTTCTCAAGGAGTACTCCTTTGAAGTACTCCTCCATCATCTCACGCTTTGAAAGTATAACGCTGAGGGATGAGGAGAACTTATCACCGAGCTTCTCGAGGTCCTTCTTTGTGCCTTCCCCTTCTCTCTCCTTTGCTTTTTTCAGCATGTCGAGTGCCGAGGAAAGTGCCTTTTCGACGCCTTCCTTATAGATTGAGGAGTCAGTCGAGCTCGAGTTGACAATGACACCTTCGAGGGACGCATAGTTGAAGACCGTGGGCTCTTTTCCGCCGGTAATGGAAGCTATTGTTTCGAAGGCGTTCTTATATTGACTCACAAGACCAACATCGACTGAAAGTGATGTGTCGCTGTTGAGTGTCTTAAGATATAGAGTAAGATCGAGGTGACCGCGCCTGCATACTTTCTTCACCTCGCTGTCGATATATTCCTCGAACGAAGACAAAAGCGGGTTTATACAATGGGAAATATCAAGATAGCGGTTGTTGTAACTCTTGATCTCGACTCCTATTATAAAGTTTTCACTGCGGTACTCACCACTGCCGTAACCAGTCATACTGACCATCACATTTCTCCTTCCGTATTGTTAATGGTAACAACACCTTTCTTCATTTCGTCCATAAGAGAGCCTAAAATAGAGCTTGCATCGTCCTCATTTCGGGCAACACTGACGCCCGAGAGCGTAGAGGGCGTAAGAGCATAGATTATCCTCTCCGCTTCCTTTTTCAGAGCATCAATCTCTTTCTCATCACCACTGTGGCATATAATAATGTATTGAGCCGACGAAAGTACCCGCATCCAGAACCGCGGATTGAGCACTATGTTAATCCCCGGATGTAGAACAACGATTTTTCCTCTGAAGTATGAGGCACTCTCCTTTGCGTCCTTAATTGACCAGAGAGAGAGGACCTCACCCTCTTTAAAAGAAAAAGAGGGTGCACAGTAGCGCATCCTCATCTCTTCTTTTAACTCAGGCTTTTTAGAATTAAAGAAGGCCATAAATTACTTTGAGAGTTTAGCATTGCACTCTTTGCAAACCTTGACTTTAGCGCCATCGATTTCTCTCTCATACAGGCACTTTACAGCAGTTCTCTTACAAACCGGGCAATCACCACGACCATTGTTGAACTGATCACGGATGCCGCTTCCTCTATGTGCTTTGGACATGTCTTTCTCCTTAAAGTTAAAGTGTTAATTAACTGATTCAGCATAACGAATCCCGCTTTATCAGTCAAGTGTCGAAAAAAGGTCAACTACACTTAATCTTCACCGTGATGGAGCCATATC
>CAVIUT010000052.1:0-12705 GCA_963646155.1 Eggerthellaceae bacterium
GATAAATCTCTGTCGTAATCGGATAGCATTGTCTTCACTTCCCGGCTCAACGGCAGGAGTGCAAACATATTGAAAAGAGTCATCAGCGCTATTCCGAAATCCCCGAGATCCCACACAAATGTGTACTCGGCCAGTCCTCCGATGAATAGCATGACAAGGCACAGCACCTTATATAATGTCTGGCTTGTCCAGTTCTCTCCGAAGACATAGCTTATATTACTTCTGGCGTAGAAAAGAATCCCGAGGAATGTAGAGAAAGAGAAGAGGAAAAGCGTGACGGCAATCAAAATTACACCCACACTTCCCATATGGTAGTTCATCGCACTCTGCAGCAGGTCCATTCCGACCTTGCCCTCAACTACACTATCTGGAGAAAGGAGCATTATGAATGCTGTGCAGCTGCAGATGACGATTGTGTCGATGAAAACTCCAAGCGCCTGCAAGAGTCCGGCATTGACGGGGCTCTTTACATCGGCCGTAGCCGCTGCGCATGGGGCACTGCCGCTTCCGGCTTCGTTACTGAAAAGCCCACGCTTTACACCGTTCATCAGAACAGCACCCAGTCCTCCGCCTGCGACAGCCCTGAGTCCGAATGCCTCCTGGATAATACGCTTGAAGACAGCAGGAAGCAGTGTGATGTTCTTGAATATAATGAAGAGTGTCACACAGAAATAGAGAACTGCCATGATAGGTACTATGACATCTACAACCTTAACAGTCGCTTTCTTTCTGAGAACTATTACTGCAGATATAGCAACAAGCACTATTGTCGATACAAGAGGGTCGATTGAGAAGGCGTTCTCGAGTGCCGAGGAAACGGAATTGCCGATAACCTGACTTATGCCACACCAGCATAAGAGACCCGAGAGTGCAAAGAGGACGGCAAGGATGCTCTTTTTCTTCTTACCCCTGTAAAGGTGGTCAAGGTAATAAGCCGGCCCACCTTTATAGCCACCGTAGAGCTTATCCTCTACCTTGTACTTCTGTGCAAGTGTTCCTTCGACAAATGCAGTAGCTCCCCCTAAAAGAGCGGAGAACCACATCCAGAAGACAGCCCCTGCCCCGCCGAGAGATACCGCTGCAACAACACCCACGAGGTTTCCCATCCCGACACGTGTTGCAGTGGAAATCAATAAAGCCTGAAAGCCAGATAGTGCACTCTGGTTGGCACCTTTCTTCTCCAGGGTGAGTTTGATCATCAATGGAAAATGCCTGAACTGAACACCTTTGAGATATATCGTATAGAAGATTCCAAGAGGAATGAGAATCAAGACTAGAAGTGAAATTCCGACACTGTTGCCGCCCGGAAGAGGAAGAGTAAATAAATCTCCCCAGAGGAGATTGAAGAAGAAATAGAATACTTTCACGTGTAACTACCTTTTTTAGAGAGTTTACACCATCTTACAGTCTGAAAGCTACTCTCTTTTCCTTCTTAACAAACTACCCCATGCACCCGATTTCATCGTCTTCTTCCTCAAGTAGCGTTATGGCCTCTCCAAAGAGGGTTTCTATCTCGAAGGAACCACGGCGGGAACGGATGAGTTTTATATCGCAATAGGGAAAGGAGAAGGAGGGGTTATTGCGGCTGTCACTGACAAAGCTATCAAATAGGAAAAGGTATATTCCACCCTTCTCGTATAGTCTCACTTCGCCCTCGTCATAGCATAGCCTGAATCCGCCTGAGATAAGGCACTCTTCAAATTTCTCTTTTGTCATGGTCTAATGTTACACTTTTTGTCTTTGTTTTTCCTCTCTTTCGTTTATAATTTTTCAGGAGGATGCAATGAAGAAACATATTGTATGCCTGGGAGACTCAAACACCCACGGTTACGCAGCAGATATTACCGACACCAAGGACGGTACAAACAGATTTAACGAAGACGAGAGATGGACGTGCCTTCTAGAGAAAGCCCTCGGAGACGATTATCTTGTCATAGAGGAAGGACTGGGCGGCCGTACAACTGTTTTTCCTGACCCTCTTCATGAAGGTATGGATGCCCTCTCCGTTATCTACCCCATCCTCATGAGCCACGAGAGAGTCGACATGCTCATAATCATGCTCGGGACAAACGACACAAAGGAGAGATTCAACGCATCTGCTGTCGTCATAGCAAACGGTATGGACAGACTTATAAAGAAAGCCAAGTCAATCGACTGCTGGAAGGGGGGCAAACCTAATATTCTTGTTGTCTGTCCTCCTTCTATAAGAAAGGAGTTCAAGGAAGTTTTTACAGAGGAATGGATGGGAAAGGATTGTGTCAAAAAAAGCGAAGAGCTACCCCCGCTCTACAAAAATGTGTGTATTAACAACGGCGTTCTCTTTCTCGATGCAGCAGAGTGTGAATTCAACTCCCTCGACTGTATGCACCTTACACGTAACGGACACAGAACTCTCGCATCTCTCATTACGCCGGTAGTAAGAGCTAACACATAAGAGAACAAAAAGGCCTGATACCGGAGAGGCTTATATACAAGATAATCTTTACATAAATTGAGCAGGAAAGATACCGAGACTTCAAGTCCGGCATATGAATTGCTATCCTTGTTTTCTTATATATTCTTTAAGCGTTTTCTCTGAACAATCTCCAATCGAAGAGACAAAATATCCTCTTGTCCAGAGATGTCGGTCATTCCACCTTTGTTTCAGCTCCGGGTGTCTATCGAATATCATCATCGCACTTTTACCCTTTAGGTACGCCATAAAATCCGACACGCTTAATTTGGGTGGTATCGCCACGTATATGTGTACATGGTCGCCGAATGTTTTTCCCTCGATGAGGACTACGTCCTTCATCTCGCACAGTTTTCTAACCACCTCACCTACATCTTTTCTTACTTCCCCATACAATATTTTTTTGCGATATTTTGGGATCCAGACCACGTGGTAGGTACAATTCCACCGCGTATGTTGTATACTGCTGTTATCCATTATTGGAATCCTCCTTGTTATTTTGTTATGGATCACGAAACCCACAACATTATATCATGGAGGCTTTTATTTCTCTTACTCCACGCATCGCTACTGCTTATTCCATTCTCCCCATCTCAGATGGGGGATTAATAGAATTTCTCATTTATAGTCGTATGAAAAGAGGTAATGCCCTCATACTCCAATGCTGTTCACTTAAGAATACAGTATTGATTCTCTACCTCTTCCTTATTTTACTTTTTGTCTCCTCCCTTTTTCTCTTCTTCTCGAGGTACTCTTCTTCCGTTATTCCTTCAAGTGCAGCAGCTTCACTGTCTGATATGTGCTTCTTGTAGTTCTTCTCAAGAAAGAAGGATGATAGAAGCGCCCAGAGAGAAGGGGTTATGAAGCACGGGGAGTAATACTCTATTGTCCAGATTGTGAGTTCGATGGAAAGCAGAACAATTACAAAGGTGCTGGGGAGGTGTGCAATCGTGAGTGTGAATGCAGTCTTAAGATAGTCACCCGTTTTCATCTCGAAACGGGAAAGAAGGGGAAATAGATTGAGGATTGTCCCAGCAGGAAGGAGAAGAAGGACATAGTAGAACGTGAACATGAATGCACCAGTTCTTGTCGACGAGTTCTCCTTCATAATCATATAGCCCCATACAAATATAAAGATGAAAGGAATTACGATAAGAGTAAGAATCACACCCTCTTTGAGGTTCTTACTGAAAGAGGTGAAGTATGTTTTGAAGGGAGTGTTATCGCCGTAGCGGAAGGCTTTGACGACAGCTTCATATAAAGCCGACAGTGACGGCCCGAGGGTGACGACACCGAGGGAAGTAAAAACACAGCAGAGCGAAAGACCCACAAAGTCGACACACCGTCCCAGAAATCGCCATGGTTGTTGCTCGGGATTGAAGAAAGCCATTAAATCGCCATCTCCATCAATTTCTTGTAGATAAGCCCGGCCATTTTCCTGTGCCCCTCTTTTGTCAGGTGTATACCGTCTATTTCCGACGCCTTTACATCATTTTCGGGATTAAGAAAATAAACTCCCATATTATCTGCAACGCGCTTATATGTTTCGCCATAAAGGTGACTCTCTTTCTTTATCTCGTCCTTGATTTGTGCTGTTTCCCCGTAAGGTAGCGGTGCAACAAGGAGAATCTTCACGCCACAGGGGAAGACTGGAGTCTTTGTGCGGTAGATGTAGTTCGAGTTTTTCAAGAGCCTTATTATCTCGGTTATTCCGAGCTCGATTCTCTCCATGTGATGGTCACAGAGGTCATTGGTGCCGAGAAAGACGACAGCACAAGAGAGTGGAAGCTGACTCTTGAGAATGTAGCCGAGGGCCTTTTTGCCGTTGAGAAGGTCATCAAATCCTGTGTCGAAGACAGTTGTGCGTCCCGTCATACCTTCCTCAACTATCTGATACCCTTCCCCGAGCATAGCCTGAACGAGGCCTGTCCATCTCTCGTCTTCATCATAGCGCTCGGCTGTTCCCGGGATATAACCCCAGGTATTGGAGTCGCCGAAGCATAGTATTCTCTTCTTCATTTTATATCTCCGGATGTTTTTCCCTGAAGTGGTAATACGCCCCTATAAGGCCGGCATTGTTGTCATAGAATGCTTTATTTATATCTGTAGCATTTCCTATAAGAGGATTGATCAGAGCACGGTACTTATCCCTTATTTCGTCGACAATCTTCTCATTCTTCATTATACCGCCACCGAGGACGATTACAGCGGGGTTGAGAATGTAGGAAAGTGTCACGAGTCCGTCGGCAATCGAGGAAGTCATAACAGAGAGGGATGATAAAGCATCCTTATCGCCATTCTTTGCCTCTCTCACCACCCTCCTTCCATTCCACGAGAACGGGGGATCGTTTTTCATCTTTTCCACCCTGCGGCATAGTGCCGTCGTAGAGCCCATGCTCTCGAGTGTTCCGCCATCGACTTTTATATATCCCACTTCGCAGAAGGAAAATGTATGCCCTCTTAAAAGCCTTCCGTCTTGTGTAAATCCTCCGCCTATTCCTGTACCGACAGCAAGGGAGAGTACAGATGAATATCCCTTCCCTGCCCCAGATATGCTCTCGGCTAGTGCAACGCAGTTGACATCATTTTCGACTTCCGTCCTTAGTCCCGTTTCCTTCTCGAGGTATTTCTTTATTTCAAATCCCGTGTAGCGCGGAACCTGAGGAAGGGAGAAAAAGACTTTACCTTCTGTGGAATCTATCATTGCAGTGGATGAAACGCAGAGGCCGGAGAGCGGAGAAGACGCTTTCATCTCCTCAACTTTTTTCACGACATTCTTCATCCAGTAATCCGGACCCTTTTCAGCCTCGGTCGGGAATTCTCCGGAAGATAGTACAACACCATCTTCATTTACGAGTCCCCACTTTACGGCTGTTCCTCCGATATCGAGAGAAGCAAAGACTGACATATTATGCCTCGATAGCAGAAGTGTATTTCTTTGTGATGAGCTGCGGCCGGGTTATCGAAGAGCCGACAACGACAGCAAAGGACCCGAGGTCGAGAACGTGTCTTGCCTTCTCGGGGGAATCGATGTTGCCCTCACATATGACACGATGCTTCACGACTTTAATTACATCCCTCAGGATTTTGAAATCATCCTCGGCAATCTTGAGACCCTTGCTCTCGGGAGTGTATCCGACCATTGTTGTTCCGATGAAATCGAAACCGAGCTCGTCAGCATATAAGCACTCCTCGACAGTCGAGCAGTCAGCCATCAAAAGCTGATCGGGGTATTTCTTCTTAATTTCCTCGAAGAACTCCTTGAGCGTCTTTCCTTCAGGCCTCAGCCTGTCTGTTGCATCGAGTGCAATGATTTCCGGCTTGACAAGCATAAGCTCATCTATTTCCTTCATTGTAGGGGTTATGTAGATTTCGCTGCCGCTGTAGTCGCGTTTAACTATCCCGATAATCGGCAAATCGACATTCTTCTTTATCTCGGCGATATCTTCCTTTGTATTCGCCCTTATTCCCTTCGCCCCGCCTTCAGCTGCAGCAAGTGCCATTCTTCCCATTATGAAGGAGGAATGTAAGGGCTCATTGGAAAGAGCCTGGCATGAAACAATAAGCTTACCTTTTATTTTATCAAATACATCGTTCATAAAATTTTCTCCTTTTCTATCTCTTCTCTTCCTCTTATCATAAGGCGAGGAAGGAAACAAATGAAAGAAATAACCTATTCAACACTCTCACGCCTTCATAAGGCAATCGATTACATCAACTCACACGATATCTCCACACTCCCTACGGGAAAGACAGTCATCGACGACGACATCTACATCAACGTAATGGAAACCGAAACAAAGATGGAAAACATCTTTGAAGCCCACAGAGACTATATCGACATCCACTACATGATTGACGGAGAAGAGGAAATCGCAATTGCTCCGGTAGAGGAGATGGAAGTGACAGACGAGTACAACAGCGAAAACGACTGCGTCCTCGGAAAAGCAGAAGGAGAGAGGCATAGAGTTAAAAGCGGCCAGTATTGCATTACCTACCCCTCAGAAGCCCACTCCCCCTGCCTTTCTGTCACAAAGCCGATGAAAATCAGGAAAGCTGTCTTCAAGGTTCGTTTCTAGATCCTTGAAACAGCCTCATCAATCATCTTCGCGCACTTCACGACGACCTCTTTGTCCCCTTCAGTGTAGGGATAGAGAGGCTCTCTTACTCCGCCGAGGTCAAGATTGAGCCTCAATTTAATTACCTCTTTCATCGTTGCATAGAGGTTGCCCTTTGCAGAGCAGAGTGCGTAGATAATCTCGTCTGCGTCGTTCTGTATTTCCCGTGCTTTCTCTACTTCTCCTTTCTTCACTGCATCGAATATAGCAAGATATAGCTCGGGCATGACTGCATATGTTCCGCCGATTCCGCCGTCAGCGCCGATAGAGAGCCCGCTCACAAGCTGCTCATCCGGACCGTTGAAGACGACAAAGCCTCTTCCCCCCTTTGTTCCTTCAGCCTTGAACATCTGTATGTCCTGAGTCGGCATACTTGAGTTCTTGACTCCTACAACGCGCTCATTCTTGAGCATTTCCCTGAGTAGAGGAATGGAGAGTGCAACACCTGCCAGCTGCGGGATGTTGTAGATGATGAAATCAGTATTGGGGGCAGCGGATGATATGTCGTTCCAATACTTAGCAATTGCATAGTCGGGAAGATGGAAATAGATTGGAGGAATGGACGCAATTGCATCAACACCGCATTTCTCTGCGTGTCGGGCAAGTTCCATCGAGTCCTTTGTATTGTTGCATGCAACATGGGCGATTATTGTAATCTTACCCTCTGCTTCTTCCATTACGGCTTCGAGTAGAGCTTTTCTGTCCTCTACGCTCTGGTAGATACATTCCCCGCTGCTTCCGCCGACATATAATCCCTTGACGCCCTTAGAGATAAGATATCTTGTAAAAGCCTTTACTCTTTCTCTGCTGATTTCCCCATCCTCACCGTAGCAGGCGTAGAATGCGGGGAAAATTCCCTTGTATTTATCCAACATTTTTATCTCCTCAGCCTTTGACAGCGCCCATTGTGATTCCCTTTGTGAAGTATTTCTGGAAAATCAGGAAGACTACAATGATAGGAATACTTGCGAGTGCCGCTCCGGCCATTATGATACCAAAATCCGTACTGTTCTCGGCCTGCATTGTAGCAATACCGAGAGAAATTGTCAGGTTGCTGGACTTGCTGAGCATTATGAGCTGCATGAAGTAATCGTTCCAGCTGTTGATGAATGTAAAGATTGCGAGAGCTCCGATTCCGGGCTTGATCATGGGGACTACTATCTCGACGAATGTCTTTGCTTCATTCGAGCCGTCGATTCTTGCCGCCTCGAGCATTTCACGTGGAATACTCTCCGAGAACTGCTTCATCAGGAAGACACCGAACGGCCATCCGACAGTCGGGAAGATTACAGCCCAGAGTGTGTCATAGAGCCCGAGCGCGCTCATCTCTCTGATAAGCGGTATCAATATTACCTGCTTGGGAAGCGCCATTGCACATACAATGAGGGTAAAAAGTATCTTCTGACCGTAGAAGCGCTTCTTTGCAAGTGCATATCCAGCCATCGATGCCGTTATACAGGTAAGAACCATCGCAACAACTGCCATGACGACAGTATTAAGCAGCCATCTGATTGCTCCCGGGACTCTGGGGCCTTTAAGACCGAAGAACTCGAAAAGAGGAGCAGAGCGCTTTGAAAAGAGACGCGAGAAGTTGTCCCAGTTCCAGCTTGAAGGCCACCAGACAGGTGTTGTCGAGTTGATTTCCTTACTTGTCTTGAATGCACCTGTCACAATCCAGTAAAGGGGGAAAATCGAAAGTGCCGCCAGGATGATGACAAGGATGACACTGATTATATAGTAAGGGCTTTTATTCTGCTTATTCAAATCCATATCGTCCTCCTTACCTTTCCCTTGCCACATAGAACTGCACAGCCGACAGAAGAGCTATGAAGAGAGCAAGGATAATTCCCATTGCGTTTCCGTAACCGAGCCTGTAGAGCTTGAATGCCGTGTAGTAGATGTAGTACATGACAGTCTGCGTCGAGTTGTTCGGGCCACCGCTTGTCAAAAGCTGAATAAGTGCAAAGCACTGGAAGCTGTTGATTGTCGTGATGACGATGATATAGAGTGTCGTCGGCATGATTGACGGCCACTTTATATGCCAGAAGGTCTGCATGTTCGAGCACCCGTCAACTTCTCCCGCTTCAACAAGAGTCGAATCGACATTGCCCAGTGCCGATACATAAAGGACAATAGGCTGTCCGACAGATGTCGTGAGAAGAATCACGATGATACATCCGAGGGCTGTATTGGGGTTACCCAGCCAGTTTATGTTCTGGTCGATGATACCCGTACCTTTTAAAACATAGTTGAGAACACCATAGTAGTTGTTGTAAATCCACTTCCAGACAACCGTAACGGCAACAGAGCCTGTTACAACCGGAAGATAGAATATGCACCTGAAGGCACTGAGAGCCCAGTTCTTCATCTTGTATATCGTCGTAGCGACCCAGAGGGAGAATGCCGTGACGATAGGAACCGAGACGATGACTATTATGAATGTATTCTTTAGTGCTTTCAGGAACACCGGATCCTGCCAGAGTTCTATGTAATTTGAAAACCCTATGAAAACATCCTTCTTGTTGGCGCTGAGTGAAGCATCGAAGAAGCTTGTAAAAAGACAGAGCACCATCGGGAATATTACAAAACCAATAAAGAATACCAGAGACGGTAATAAAAAGAGGTAGGCAGAGACAGTCTCACGCCGTCTTATCGCCTTATTCATTGTAATGGGTTGTGCCATGTAAAATACCTTAAAACAGCCCTGAACCCTTTCCAGGGAACAGGGCATAAGTAATAGGACTAAGCCTATCTATCAGTTAGCAGCTGCATTAGCCTGTGCTGCATATGTCTTGACTGCTGTTGCGATATCGTTGCCAGCGCCTACTGCCTGAAGCATGTTCCACCATGCTGTACGAGCGTTAGCCCAGCCTGTTGTAACCTGATAGTAGTCACCGAGATACTGCATGAGAACGTTATATTCGTTCATGACGCTGTTGTCAGCCCAGATACCAGAGAGGTCCTTGCCGTTAGCAGATGTACGTGCAGCAAAGTATTTTGCAGCGAGAATACCAGCCTCTGTTCCGTTGCCGTCGCAGAAGTACTTGACGAACTTCTTAGCAGCTTCGATCTTTGCATCGTCGCCGTTGTTGAAGATACCGAAGCCCCAGATACCGCCGTTAAGAGCTGTAACGCCTGTAGGTGACGGGAATGACATGAAGACGATCTCTTCGCCGCTGTCTGTCTTGTCGCCTGTGAGCTGCTGAGCGATGTTCCAGCAGAATGCCATCTTGAGAGTGCCGTTCCTGAAGAGGTTGATTTCGTCTCCGCCGACGATTGAAGCATCAAATGCGATTCCCTTGAGAGACTTAAGTGTCTCGAGAGCCTTGATGTTCTCTGCGCTGTCCCATGTGTAAGCTGTGTGCTCTGCATTTGTGAATGTTCCGCCGTAAAGGCCGTTTACGAGAACTCTTGTTCCCTGGTCGCCGCCCTGGCCGCCGCAGAATACAGCACCAACTGTTGTGCCGTAGTAAGCATAGAGTGCGTTAACAGCGTTGATGAAGTCATCTGTTGTCCATGTTCTTGTCTCGAGGTTGACATACTTGTCTGCACCTGCTGCCTTGAATGCATCAAGGTTGATAGCCATACAATGAGCTGTCATGACGAGAGGATACTCGTAGACCTTGCCGTCTGTTGATGTGCTTGCATTGAGAGTTGCAGGAATGAGTTCTGCTCTGTCTGTTGCGTCGATAAGATCGGACATATCGACCATGTATCCCTTTGCACCCCAGTTAGCAACAAGTCTCTCGGGTCCTTCCATGATGAGGTCAGGAGCCTGGCCTGCAGAAAGAGCTGTGTTGACCTTGTCGTCGCCGTCTGTATAAGTAAGATACTGTACTTCTACTTCGATACCTGTCTCAGCTGTGAAGCCTGCGATAAGTTCCTGTACAACTGCGTCATTGCCCCAATCTCCGATTGGATATGTCCAAAGAGTGATAGACTCTGTTGACTTGGCAGCTTCTACTGCACCCTGTGCACTGAGTCCGAAGAGGACCATCGAAAGTGCCAATAAAACGATAATAGCTTTTTTCACTGTCATAATCTCCTTTTTTGATAACAGTAGCGCATCTCTTGCGCCTTAAGTTTAGAATACCTGATGTTTTTGCATTTAACAAACAAAAATGTACAAAAATGAAAAATGGATAAAAATACAACATATATGCACTATCCTGTGCATTGTTATTCACTATCCACCAATAAGTTGTTTTAATATCGAGAGGATATTTTCTTGTATTTGATAGCCTTGATTATTTAAAAACCAATATGTTCATTCCTTTTGCTTTTCTCACATTTAAAAAACTGTTGTAAAACTTATGCGTTTTTCCTGATTTTTCCCTCTTACTGCATTTTCTAGTATGAATTCTCTATAGTACTTATTTTCTCTTTTTGAGAGAATACTGGCCTATGAACGAGAGAAAATCTTCCTTAACCGCAAGGGGCATAATCCTCGGCATTGCCGGGCTTATAATAATAACTGCATCATCGATGTATGTCGCACTCAAGGCCGGAGCACTGCCCTGGCCGACTGTATTTGTCACCGTACTTTCCATGACTGTCCTCAGAAAGGCAAAGGGCTCGACAATGGAGGAGATTAATACAACCCACACACTCATGAGCGCGGGAAGCATGGTGGCCGGAGGACTGGCATTCACCGTCCCGGGGCTCTGGATTCTCAATGGAAGTAATACTATCTCATACGTCTCCGTGCTTTCGGCAACAATAGTCGGCGCTGTACTCGGAACTTTATTTACCTCCCTCTACAGACCTCAGCTCATCGAGAAAGAGAAGCTTCCCTACCCGATTGGAGAAGCAGCATACCAGACCCTGATGACGGAGAAGGACAGAAAGAGCTCCCCGTGGCTCTTTTCCTCCCTCACCCTCTCCGGTGTTTTTGCCTTTGTAAGAGATTTCTTCGGGAAAATCCCGTCCGTAATCAATATCTTCAACGGCTCGGCCTTTTTCCCTTCCCTCTCGTTGTATCTTTCACCGATGGCACTTTCAATCGGTGCGATAATCGGGCCCGTGCTTGCTCTGTTGTGGGTACTGGGTATGGTACTGGGGTACTTTGTCCTTACACCCATCGGGCTTAAGAGCGGACTCTTTGCATCGATGACCGATGCTTCCTCTTTCCGTTCATCCATGGGACTCGGAATCATGATTGGGACAGGTTTTGCCGTCGCACTCAAGGCTGTGATATCCCTGATACGGAAAAAAGGAACCAAGAAAGCAGAAGAGAAAAAAGCATCATCAAATAAACTTCCGTCTCTTGTTCTTGTTTTTCTATGTGTTGTTTTCCTTTCCGTCTTCACAGAATTGAGTGTTGTTGAAAGCATCCTCACAGTCATAGGAGCAGCAGGGGCGACATATCTATCAAGTATGCTTACAGGACAGACAGGAATAAACCCGATGGAAGTATTTGCTATCCTTGTGCTTCTACTTGTCCAGGCACTCTGTAAGACAGGCCAAACAGCGGCATTCACGCTCGCAGCCACGGTCGCCGTTGCATGCGGCCTCGGGGGCGACGTAATGAATGATTTCAAATCAGGCTCGCTTATCGGAAACAACCCGAAAGATCAGGTTATGGCAGAGGCTATAGGAGGGATTATCGGGGCAGTTGTTGCAACATCGGTACTCTTCATGATGAAGGATATCTTTACATTCGGCTCAGCCGAAATGCCCTCTCCGCAGGCAACTGCAGTAGCTGCACTCTCGGGAGGCCTCGAAAGCCCGTTGGCATTCTTCATCGGCATTGCAATCGGACTCGTCCTTCAGCTGTTATCAATCCCGGCAACAGCACTGGGACTCGGAATGTACCTCGGAACATACATAACAGTAGCAGTAGGACTCGGCGCACTCATAAGCTTTATACTCAAGAAGGTCGGTTTCTCAAAGGAGAAGGAGAATCTGATTTCCTCAGGTCTCCTCGGAGGAGAAGGATCAGCGGGGGTTATCATCGCACTTATAACCATCTTCAGGGGTTAAACAAAAAAATAGCCGTCAACTACTAGAACAAAAGAAGAAAAAAGTCCATTATTCTTTTGTTAAATGAGACTATAGCTCAGCTGGATAGAGCATCAGTTTGCGGAACTGAGGGTCGGAGGTTCGAATCCTCTTGGTCTCGTACATTACGTTTCC
>CAVIUT010000053.1:0-12673 GCA_963646155.1 Eggerthellaceae bacterium
GCACACTGACGGTAAGCTTACCTCTTCTGTGCTCTCTTCTTATATGGATGAGTATTATTCAAGCGAGCCGAAGGATGCACTTGTGACTCCACGTATGGTTTACCTCTCTCAGCCCACAGAGATAGGAACCCTCTATTCGAAGAAGGAACTCGAGGATATAAAAGATGTTTGTGTCAGCCGTAATCTTCTTTTATACGTTGACGGGGCAAGACTTGCCTATGCCCTTGCTTCTCGGGTAAATAACATATCGCTCGAGGATCTGGCTCGAACTGCCGATGCATTTTACATTGGGGGAACAAAGTGCGGGGCGATTATAGGGGAAGCGGTGGTTATAAAGAGAAGTGTGTGCCCTAAGAACTTCAACCAGATGAAGAAACAGTCGGGGGCACTTCTTGCAAAGGGAAGACTTCTCGGGTTGCAGTTCGACACACTCTTCAGTAACAACTACTATCTAGAACTGGGTAAAATCGGAATAGAAAGGGCAGTTGAGCTCAAAAACGTGATGAAAAGAAAAGGAATCAAGGAAGCATGGAAAAGCCCTACAAACCAGCTTTTCTTCCTCATGGACGATAAGACAATCGAGAAGCTGAGTAAGGATGTTGTCTTCGAGAAGTGGGAGAAGAGAGGAGACGAATGGGTTGTCCGCTTCTGCACATCGTGGTCGACGAAGAAAGACGACATTAAGAAGCTTGAGGCGCTCTTATAATACGATATGTTTGTCCCCCGGGAGTATCGGGGGACGAATGGTTTCTTATTCGACTTTTGAGAAGAGCATATCGACATCGCCTCCACAAATCATCGAGAGGTCGCCTTTGCTGGAGAGGTTGTAGTGGATGATTTTACATTTTTCACTACTCTTTGAGAGTCGTCTGCACTCATCCTCCGTTGCTTTCTCCACAGCTCCTCCTCCGACAGTGCCGTAGAACTTATCCTCAACATCTGAATAGAAGAGTTCGGATCCTATTGCGCGCGGGGCTGAACCTGACTTTGCGATAATGCGTGCACATACGCCTTTTTTTCCCGAAACAGAGGAAAGGTACCTGTCCGATATTGTGAATGCTGTCTTTATACTCCTGAAGGCGCTGATTATCTCGCCTAGTATACTGATTGCTATTTCCTCCGGAGTTACGGCTCCTATCTTGAGTCCAATCGGGGCGTGTACATAATCAAGCTGGGTCTCTCTGAATCCTTTTTCCTTCATCTTCTCGAATGTTGCTGCAACTTTTCCTTTACTTCCTATCATACCGATGTAGGACGAAGGCTGATTGAGGCACCACTCGAGTGCTTTGCTGTCATAACTGTGGCCGTGGGTCATTATGACGAAATACGGGCGGAAGAAAGATGAGGGCGATGAAAAGAATTTATCATAAGGCATACAGATTACTTCAGCTTGTGGAAATCTCTCCTTATTCGCAGTCTCTGCTCTTTCGTCTATTACTGTGACTTCCATGCTCAAAAGCCGTGCCGTCTCATAGAGTGCTTTTGAAACATGTCCTGCTCCGAATATCACAATGTGGGGTTCTGCCTTTATGTATTCTGTAAGGTATTCTCCTTCTACAGGTCCGTCTGAATAGAGTGTGGTACCGTTTTGTATTATCTGGGCATTATTGCCGTCTTTACTTGTTCTTCTTTCTATATCTCCGTTCTGGAGTGCTTTAAGTAGTATAGGGTAGTAGTCAATCTTCATTTTCTATCTCCTTGAGTATTCTTATTGTCATTTCGATTTCATCCCTTGTCGTGAAAGGCCCGGGTGAGAATCTCAGTGTCCCGCCGGGAAATGTTCCTATGGCTTTATGTGCCATCGGCGCGCAGTGCAGGCCGACCCTGGTCTCTATATTCCCCCTTTCGAGCAATAGTGATGATATCTGGGCGATATCGTGTTTATTCGACGACACTACAGATACCACACTTGTCCTGTTATCATTTATTCCGGCTCCCTTTATTGTAAGGGATGGGATTGTCTCTATCCCTTCCATGAGAAGCTGAGTCATCTTCTGGGTGTTATCTCTTAGCTTCTCGAGGTTGTTCAGTGTGTACTCGAGCGCAGCTTTTGTGCCGACCAGGCCCGGAAGATTCTCAGTCCCTGCTGTGAGCCTGTCGGGGAGTGTGTGGGGGATAAGAATCGAGTCACTCTCGCTTCCGGTGCCTCCAGCAATCAAAGGCTCAATGCTTTCTGCTCCTTCACGCCTCAATAGAACTCCTCCAACTCCCTCGGGGCCGAGGAAAGACTTATGGCAAGTAAAGCATACGCCGGTAATATTGAGTGAAGTCATATTAATGGGAATAAAGGGTGAGGACTGTGCTGAGTCGACGAAAAACATAAGTGAGTGCTTTTTAGAGAATTCAGCTGCTTGCTCGAGGCTCTGTACAGCACCGCTAACATTGGATGCATGGCACATGATTACGGCCTTTGTGTTTTTTCTCACGAGGCTCTCGAGGGATGAGTAGTCACAAAAGCCTTTACTATTGCATGGAATAAGCGAGTACTCGATGCCCGTCTGCACAAGAGGTCTCATTACCGCATTGTGCTCCGTACTCGATATTATAACGTGGTCACCCTTCTTAAGAAGGCCTTTTATCACAAGGTTTATTGCTTCTGTTACATTGTTTGTGAAGCATACGGCCTCGGGATGATTGTAGTTATAAAGGGAACATATCATTTCCCTCAGGGAATAGATTGTTTCAAAAAGGGAGAAGGCCAGGGTACTTGATGTGCGGTTGGGATTTACAACGCCGCGCTCTATATACTCTTTCATGGCATCTCCGACCCCCGGAGCTTTCGGCCATGATGTTGCGGCATTATCTAAATAGATTCTCTTCATAGGCGTATCATAACACATGCGGGACTGGCAATGCGCAACAAAAAGCAACAAATATAAAAAATTCCATTGTTTTTTTTGAAATATTATGGAAAATAGATGCCAGGGATAAAAACTATGAAATTTACAAAAGAAAAACGTAATCTCGCTGTTGCGGGGCTTGTCGTCGGTGCTCTTGCAGTAGTTCTTACTGCATTCGGCAATCCAAAGAACATGGGATTCTGCATCGCATGTTTCGTCCGTGACACAGCAGGTGCACTCAAGCTCCATAATGCAGGTGTCGTCCAGTACGTAAGACCTGAAATCATCGGCATCGTACTCGGGTCGTTCATCATTGCACTATGTAAGGGTGAGTTCAAACCACGTGGAGGATCAAGCGCATTCACACGCTTCATTCTCGGCTTCTTCGTTATGGTGGGAGCTCTCTCCTTCCTCGGATGTCCGTTGAGAATGGTGTTAAGACTTGCCGGCGGTGACCTCAATGCACTTGTCGCTCTCATCGGCTTTGCATGTGGTATCTTTGTCGGATGCATCTTCCTCAATAACGGCTTCTCACTCGGAAGATCATACAAGCAGAATAAGCTGGAAGGTGCTTCCTTACCGGTGGTAAACGTTGTTCTCTTTATCCTTTTCGTCGCTGTACCATCACTCTTTGTCTTCAGTGAAAAGGGCCCGGGTAGCATGCATGCTCCTATTATCATGAGCCTTTGTGCCGGCTTTCTCGTGGGCGTTATGGCACAGCGCACAAGACTCTGTATGGCAGGTGGAATCAGAGATATTATCCTTGTCAGGGACAATACTCTCTTCTTCGGCTCCCTCGGTATCTTTGTTGCAGCCCTCATCGGTAATCTTATCACAGGTAACTTCAACCCCGGCTTCACAGGTCAGCCTGTTGCCCAGACAAACTGGGTATGGAACTTTTTAGGCATGTTCCTTGTAGGACTCGCTTCCGTTCTTCTCGGCGGATGCCCCCTGAGGCAGCTTGTCATGGCAGGAGAGGGATCGGGTGACAGTGCAATAACAGTGCTCGGGCTTCTTGTCGGTGCTGCTTTTGTTCATAACTTCGGCCTTGCAGGAAACGCAACAGATAACGGCCCGAACACATACGGTAAGGTCGCAGTAATTATAGGTATTGCCGTTGCTGTACTTATCGGTGTTATCAACTCAAAGAGAAAGGAGAACTAAGATGAAAGAGATAGATTGCAGAGGACTCAGCTGCCCCGAGCCGGTTATCAACACAAAGCGCGCTCTCAAGGAGAGCCCTTCCGGATGTGTTGTTCTTGTCGACAACAGGGTTCCACTTGAAAACATTTCCCGTTTTGCATCCGCTATGGGTTATAATTCATCATCTGAAGAGAAGGATGGCGAGTGGACAATAACAATCAGGAAATAAAGAATGTAGCAACGTTCCATAACCACTATGGGGCGTTGCTTTTTAAAAAGAAAATGGGGGAGAACTGTACTCTTAAGCCGGTGCCGAGGGCGCTCTCGTCATCTTGTGGCACCGCAGCTTTCTTTTCTCTCCCTTTCTCCACGGAAATGGAGAATGAGTACCTTGAAGGTGTTTACATCTTCGAGGACGGTAAGTACAGGAGAATTTATGGAGAAGAGCAGTAAGCGGTTGACACAGATGGTGAAGACAAGCGGGTGTGCGGCAAAGTTACCGCCGTCAGCACTCCACAGTGTCATCGACAATCTTCCATTAATGCATTCTGAGCGTCTCATCGAGGGCTTCGAGAGTGCGGATGATGCACTTGTATATAAAGTTACTGACGATATCGTATCGGTCCAGACAGTTGATTTCTTCCCGCCGATGGTTGACGATCCGTTTACCTTCGGTGAAGTTGCAGCAGCCAATGCCCTTAGTGATATCTACGCAATGGGAGGTGAGCCGAACGTTGCGATGAACCTTCTGTGTTTCCCCTCATGCCTGGATTTGAGCGTGATGGACCAGATTCTCCGCGGGGGAATAGCAAAGGTGCAGGAAGCTGGTGCTGTGATTGCAGGTGGCCATACGATATCTGACCCGACACCAAAGTACGGACTCTGTGTCACAGCCTTCATGAAGAAGGATGACATATGGTCGAATACAGGAGCAGAGGAGGGGGATGTAATCGTCCTCACGAAAGCTCTCGGCGCCGGCATAATCAACACGGCAAATAAAGGTGGGGAGGCAAGTAAAGAGGCAGTTGATGCCGTAATCGACAGCATGACACGTCTCAACAAACGCGCCCGCGATATCGCCCGTCCTCTAAATGTACATGCAGCAACCGATGTCACAGGTTTCTCGCTTATGGGACACAGCTCAGAAGTTGCTAACGGCTCGGGAGTAACACTTGTAATAGACAGCGCTTCTCTTCCGGTCCTACCTGAGGCATTAGATCTTGCACGTTTCGGGTTCCTACCCGAGGGTATGTATCACAACCTCGACTATTGTGCGCCGTTTGTCTATTTCTCACCCTCCATTAAACAGAACGTCAAGGACCTTGCTCTCGACCCCCAGACGAGCGGAGGATTACTCCTCACAATGCCCCCTGAGGACGCAGAAAAGTTCATCGCTTCCTACAGCGAGGACTATGTGAGAATAATCGGAAAAGTAAAGAAAAGAGGGGAGTGGGCAGTCGAACTCAAGTAGAACCAAACCTTTCTCGTATACACGTTGTTCTCCATCGGACTTTCTCCTCTCCGGTGGAGATTTTTCTATGAGAAGCCTTTCTTCTTTTCGAGCGTATTCTCATTCTCGACCAAAACTCTTTTCTCCCTGTAATTCGCTTCAAGCTTCTCCCAGAACGATGCGGGAACACTTAGAACTTGTTCCAGTTTCTGTGCTGTCTGTTGAGTAAGGACGATATCTCCGCCGATAAGCCCCATGACGTCTTTTTCCGACATCTCCATTCTCTCAGCAAATTCTTTCTGCCTTATCCCTCTATCTTCAAGAAGCTCCAGTATTGTTGCTCCTGGAGGAACAGCAATATAGCTTTTACTCTCAATCATCTCAGTGCTCCTTCATTCTCAGTCATAATCAACAATTTGTTGTGTCTTATCTCTTTTTGTTCCTTTTGAATGAAGTTTTCAAGGTGACGGGACGGGGAGATCCGGATCTTTTTCTGTTTGTCCCGAAACGTAACAACATGTTGATTCGTGGCCGTGATATATTCTCTCAAGGAGGCATAGCAATATGATATATTTAAAAGCAAAGAGCAGGCTGACAGATTTCCAATCGTCTCAGGTGAGAAGCCCTCAATTCATCAAATGGTTTGGAGACTGGGAGAATGACAAAGAGGATAAAATACTCGCTGCAAGCGGTGAGCCACTTGTTCTTTATCATGGTTCGATGAATGTATTCTCTTCTTTCAGACCCGGGAAGAATGGAATTTACTTCACCGACAGCCTGGAGGCTGCAGAAACATACGGGATCGGCTTTGTACAATATGCTGTTTATCTCAAAAGTACGGATGTCTATGAAGTTGATTTTTGTGATGATTCCGATATGTCGGAGAATAAACATCACTATACTCTTCAAAAGGAAGCGCAAATTGCACTTGAGAAAGGATATGACGCTGTTATAGCCTACAATACCTTCGACGGCGAAATCTATTTGAATCAATATATTGTTTTCTCTCCGTATCAGATTAAATCGGCGACAGAGAATAATGGAGACTTCTCACTTGATACCGACGACATCTATCGATGACGGTAATATTTTGCAACAAAACGCAACAATTTTACTTGCTATCTGATACCTTTAATGATAAATTGTTTACGAACCAAAAAAATGGAGGGCCGAACAATGGCTAAGAAGACAAAATCGGAAATTAAAAGCAGAATAGCCAAGCTAAGAGGCTTGGATATCTCCAAGATGTATTTAAATGATTTCTACCTTACATGGGATAAGACTGACGACGAAATCGCAGCTGTATTCGAAGTAGCTGAAATTTTAAGAGGACTCAGAGAAAACAACATCTCTACAAGAGTTTTTGACTCCGGACTCGGAATCTCCGTATTCCGCGATAACTCAACAAGAACACGTTTCTCATTTGCTTCTGCATGTAACCTCCTCGGTCTTGAAGTACAGGACCTTGACGAGAAGAAGAGCCAGATTGCTCACGGTGAGACAGTCAGAGAGACAGCAAACATGATTTCCTTCATGGCTGATATCATCGGAATCAGAGATGATATGTACATCGGTATGGGACACACATACCAGAAGACAGTCGCAGACAGCGTCCAGGAAGGATACGACAAGGGAATCCTCGAGCAGAGACCGACAATCGTCAACCTCCAGTGTGATATCGACCACCCGACACAGACAATGGCAGATATGCTTTCCGTCATCAACTACTTCGGAGGAGTGGAGAATCTCAAGGGCAAGAAGGTTGCTATGACATGGGCTTATTCACCATCATACGGTAAGCCTCTCTCAGTTCCTCAGGGCGTCATCGGCCTCTTCACAAGATTCGGCATGGATGTCGTTCTTGCTCACCCGGAAGGCTATGATGTAATGCCGGAATGCGAAGAAGTCGCAAAGAAAAATGCCCAGGCTACAGGTGGTTCCTTCAAGAAGGTTACTACAATGGAAGAGGCATTCAAGGATGCAGATATCGTCTACCCGAAGTCATGGGCTCCGTTTGCAGTCATGGAAGAGAGAACAAAGCTTGTTCAGGAAAAGAAGCTCGACGAACTTGATGCACTTGAGAAGAGATGTCTCGAGAACAACGCCAAGTTCAAGAACTGGACATGCACAGAAGAGATGATGAAATCTACAAAGGATGGAAAGGCTCTCTATCTCCACTGTCTCCCGGCAGACATCACAGGTGTCTCATGCAAGGAAGGTGAGGTTGATGCTTCCGTTTTCGATAGATATATCGAGCCGCTTTATAAGCAGGCTTCCTATAAGCCATACGTTATCGCTGCCATGATTCTTCTCGAGAGATTCAAGGATCCGGCAAACCTTCTTGAGAAGCTTCTCAACGAAGGCGATGAGAGAGTCAAGTCAGATAACTAAGCTCACACAATGTATATACGGTTGTCCCGGAGAAATCCGGGGCATTTTAGATGACGATTATCAATGGGAATACGACGGGTTATCATGATGGTAAGGTTGTGTATTTAAGAGGATAGCAGGTTTTTTGATGGAAAAAATTAATTTAGCGTTGTAAATAACACAATCATAAAGATATCATAATCTCCTGAAGATCATTTGTAAAACCTGATTTATACTGACTCGAAAAATAAAATATGACTGCAAGACCGTTTGTTAAATGGGTTGGAGGTAAGAAACAGCTTCTACCCGAGATAAGAAAGAGATATCCTCCGGTAATCGAGAAATACTGTGAGCCGTTTGTCGGTGGCGGTGCTGTTTTATTTGATGTCCTTTCGTTTTTCTCTCCAAAGGAAGTTCTTATCAACGATATAAATCCTGAGTTAATTAATACATATAGATGTGTCAAGGAATGCACTGACGAGCTAATTGAGGCACTAGCGGAAATTCAAAGCGAATATTATGTGTCAAAAGACCAGAAGGGATATTACCTCGAGAAAAGAGTGCGATTCAATTCCCTGATAGAAAACAAAGAGAATACAGTTGAGAAAGCGGCGCTCTTCATCATGCTGAACAAAACCTGCTTCAACGGGCTTTATCGTGTAAACTCGCACTCTCTCTTCAATGTTCCGTTCAACTACAGTAAAAAGCCGCTCATATGTGACGAGGAGAATATAAGAGCATGCGGGAAGCTGTTGAAAAATACCAAAATCACCCTCGGCGATTATTCGGGTACAGAAGATTTCATCGATGAGAAGACCTTTGTTTATATCGATCCTCCGTATAGGCCACTGACAGCTTCTTCCAATTTCACGTCCTACAATGAAAGCGGGTTTACAGATAAGGAGCAGATTGAACTGGGACACTTCATAGATAATATCTCAAAGAAAGGTGCATCGGTGCTCCTGAGCAATTCGGACCCGAAAAACAGTAACGAGAGCGACGATTTCTTTGATAATCTATATTCATCTTTCAACATCGAGAGGGTGAGTGCAAAGCGCATGGTAAACAGTAAAGGGTGCTGCCGCGGGGCGATTAAAGAACTTCTTATCTACAACGGGAAATAATGGAGGGAGATATGAAAAGAGATTTCAAAACATGGCTTGGTACATTTCGCGAGTCCATAGCGGATTACGCTTATTACATCGATTTCAGGAAAGTCTATCGCAATGTTGATGAGATAAAAATTGAATTGAACATCCTCAATGCTCTTATAGGGTCGGATAGGATTGAAGAGGACTTTGAGAAGATTGTCACTTCATATCCTGAAACTCTGAAGTGCATTCCCATTCTCCTTGCAGTACGTTCAAGCGAGATAACGGCAGGGCTTGACGGCGATTTTGAAATATACAACTTCACATCCTTTTCCGGAGACATTGAAGAATACAAGACCTTCATGCGTAATACGGGACTTTTTGATTTACTGCAGCATCATTTAGTCCATAACCTTGTTGATTATGTTACAGGTGTGGAGACGGGACTTGATTCAAATGGCAGGAAGAACCGCGGAGGACACCTCATGGAGAATCTTGTCGAGTCCTTTATTATGGAAGCAGGTTTTGTTAAGGATAAAACCTACTTCAAGGAAATGAATGCTCCTGATGTCGAAAGAGATTTTGGCGTGGACCTCTCAATGATGAGCAATAATGGTAAAGCTCCCAAGCGCTTTGACTTTGTGGTGAAGACTGAAAACTGTGTCTATCTCTTGGAGACCAATTTCTATAATGCAGGAGGTTCTAAGCTTAATGAAACTTCAGGAAGCTATGAGTTGATAACCGACGAGTTGAAAGACAACAAGGATGTCAGCTTTATATGGATTACCGACGGCGCAGGATGGTTTGTCGCAAAAAACAGGCTTGAGAAGGTGTTTGATGTGCTGGACAACCTCTACAACATAAATGACCTCAAGAACGGCATACTCAAAACTGTATTAAAGTGAAAAGTGTCACTTTTTGTGCCATTTTTCTTCTTTGCAATGTTGTATGATGGGGTGTATAGGAGAAAATTTGTATGGCATTGTCTGCTTGGTACCGTTCAGAAAATAAGGATTTCACACTTGCTAAGGGCGATATATTAACCGTCCTCAAGACCTTCGACTTTGAATTTGATATGATATTCGCCGACCCGCCTTATCTTTTGTCCAACGGTGGAATATCCGTTCAGAGCGGGAAACAGGTATCTGTGAACAAAGGGGAATGGGACAAATCGCATGGGCTTGAGGAAGATTTGGAGTTTTACCGCAAGTGGATATCACTTTCGAGGGATAAGCTCAAAAGAAACGGCACTATCTGGATCAGCGGTACTCATCACAACATATTCCTTGCTGCTCAGGTTCTGAAGGAACTCGGCTTCAAGATCCTCAATGTCATAACATGGGCTAAAACCAATCCGCCCCCGAACCTTTCCTGCCGTTACTTCACTTTCTCAACCGAGTTTATCATCTGGGCACGAAAAGAAGAGAAGACGCCACACTATTATAATTATGAGTTGATGAAGGAGATTAACGGGGGCACTCAAATGAGGGATCTATGGACATTGCCTGCAATTGCAAAGTGGGAGAAATCGTGCGGAAAGCACCCCACTCAAAAGCCTCTTCCACTCCTAGCACGTATCATATTGGCATCAACAAAGCCCAATGCCTGGATTCTTGACCCGTTCACAGGTTCAAGCACAACCGGAATTGCATCGTCTCTCCTTAACAGGCGTTTTCTTGGAATCGACATGGAAGAGGAATATCTTGAGATGTCGAAAAAGAGAAGGGAAGAGATAAACGACCCTATGACGCAACTTAACTACCTTAAGAGAATTGAGAGGTATAAGGATGAGGAGTTGTCTCCCATTGCCGAGCTGAGAGACAGTGACGGCTATTACGGCCGTGACCTTCCGTGTGTTTGAGAAAAGTGAAGTGCTGAGCACCTCTTATAGTTGCTGATTTTGTTTTTCGTCTTTCCGTTCCCCCGTTTTGGCCTTATCTTTCTCTTGGAGGCAGATATGAAGAAAATCATCATAATTGCATTTGCGGCCCTTTTGGGAATTATCGTCCTGTTCAATTGTTTCTCGACAGTAGGTACTACTGAGAGGGGAATACTTGTGACATTCGGAAAGGCGGGGGAGGAAGTATTGAATCCCGGTCTTCATTTCACAATTCCTTTTGCTCAGACAATCAAGAAATACTCGCTTGCGCCGATTAATTATGAGATTGATTTCTCCATCGGATCCGACGGTGCTGTCACAAACGACATGCAGACTGTCGGCCTCACTGCCGATGTATTCTGGACATATGATGAGACAAGGCTCTATGATGCTGTAACAAAGTACACGGAGAGCTCCCTCAAGAGTGCCATCGAGAAGACGATGCTCGCTTCTGTTAAGGAAAGCGTGGGTAAGTACACCATCTACCAGATAGTCGAGAATCAGGAGAAAATCTCTCAGGAGATATCAACATCGCTGACAAGTAAGATGAGCATATATCCTATCGTCATCAACCAGATTGCGATATCCAACTGGGACTGGAGTCCGGCATTCGACGAGCAGATTGCAGAGACTATGAAGACAACACAGCAGGTCAAGATTGCCGAGCAGGAACTTCAGATAACGGAGCAGGAAGCTCAGAAGCAGATTAAGGAAGCACAGGCCGAGCAGGAGGCAACCGTCATCAGGGCAAATGCCGAGAAGGAGAAGGCCCTCATCGAAGCCGAGACAAAACTCGAGACGGCAAAGCTTGAAGCTGAAGCCAAGAAGGTAGCAGCCGATGCTGAGGCATACTACAACCAGAAGCTCTCCGAGAACCTCGAAGTTGAACTTGCTCTGAGGGAACTTGAGGTCAAGGCAAAGGAAATCGAGAAGTGGGACGGCAAGTACGTATCGACATATCAATATGGGCCGATTCCTGTGACAAACGGTTCTCTCATCGGGCCGAGCTCAGATAATTAAGCACAATCAAAGCAAAGGGCAGAAGCGAATCCTCCTGCCCTTTAATGGTGCTCCCATTTCTTATTTGTTTATCGGCTTGAACGAGACTGAGGAGTATGTCGGGGTTGTTGTTTCAAGCAGGGTGATGGAATCATCAGACGGGTCAATTTCGTAGTAAAGCTTGTCTCCTGATGAGTTGGTACCCTGGAAAGCGATTTTATTGTTATTCACTGTGCCGATAGAGTGGTATTTAACAATTTCCCTGTTCGATATTGTCGTTTTGGTCTCTTTGACAACGTCTACAACCTTAAGCTCGTCATTCTCGAAGAAATAGAACTTTTTATTCCCATATGCCCATTGAAGCGGAATAACGACATTGAGCTCATTTACTCCGTCTGTCATCATGTTGTTGACATCATATTTCATGCATTCATCGTCAGAATATGTGACTGCTATCAAGCGGTAGAAATCTCCATAATAGCTATTATTTCCGCTTGTAAGATATATATGTTTATTCCCGATTACGTCCAATAAATCAGAATGATGCCAGCAGAGGTAAGGGCCGTATTCACTCATTGCTAATTCCGGAGGCAGAAAGTCTTCAGTATAAGCTAGGTCTATATCGTCATAGCAGGGAGTTCCTACAAAGGTTGAGCCATACCATTTCTCATAAGTTGTATCTGATGTTTTTATGGTATATTTGACTGTTCCGTCACTTAAATCCTCAATATTATAATACTGCAGAAGGTGTGGCCCCAACACCCTATAATTGTTGTCTACATATAAGATGTTAAAGCTCACTACTTTTGTCCACAAACTGCTAACTAATTTTGTCCACAACTGACACCCCAAAGCCAATATCTCTCCATTTTTGGCTTCGTTTTAGGCTTTCAAAGCTTAC
>CAVIUT010000054.1:0-12645 GCA_963646155.1 Eggerthellaceae bacterium
CTTAATGGAAATGGTCATATCTTTCCTCTCCTGTTTTGTCGCCAGGAGGGGAGACTTTATTTAAGGGTGAATGTCATTACAACAGGCTGATGATCGGAGTATGCATAGTTGGTGTTATAAACGACGCTGACAGCCTCGATGTTGTCGCTGACGATAAATCCGTCGACGATGGTCTCGTAGTTGATACCCTTTGTGTATGGTATATCTGCACTTCTGCATGTTGCCACCTCGAATCCGTTTTCGGGCTTGACAATTCTGAAGGAGAAGGGAAGGTCGGAGTCGTTGAGGATGTTTACCCAGTCGGGCTGCTGCATTCTTGACTCGAATGCCGTGGCATACTCTTCTCCAAGTGCATGGTTGAAGTCACCTCCGACTATGACATAGTTTCCTTTTTCATATTCCTCTTTGAGGACTGATGTGAGCATATCTAGCTGTTTGGTCCTGATTACTCCACCTTCGTCATATGCCGACATGTGGGAGTTTATGATGACAAGGTCCCTGCCGTTTTCAGTTTCATAGCGCTCGAGGGTGAAACACCTGTCGAGGTCGAAGAACTTACTGAAGCTTTCAGATACGGGATAGCTCCTCCGGACTGCAGAGAGGCACTTATATTTCGAGAGTGTTAAGAGTCCTGCATTCACAACCCCGTGTGGATCATAGAGGGGGTAGTTGAGCCATGAGGAGTGATAGTTTAAGGCGAAAACCGAACTGTACTCCGGAAAGCGTGACCTGTAGTATTCAACCATGTTTATTTTGAACGAACGGGTTGCCGTCTCATCAACTTCCTGTATAAGCATGAAGTCGGCATCGAAAGAGGAAAGTAGATCGGCGCTTCCTTTGACATTCTTCATAACGTCAGCCTTATCTATGCCCCTGCCATATGTTCCCGTAGTCACTGTTCCGTCATCCCAGACGGAAGTGTCCATGAAGAAGGAGTAGTCTTCACTGTAGCATCCGAAGCCTACATTATATGTTGATGCTTTATATTCCTTCCCGATTTCAAGTACATTTGAGGAAGGGTTTATTATTTCAAGTGTAGTATTATCTTCTATTCTTTCATATGTGAGAATGAGATAGCCCAGGTAGATAAGGACTATGACGACAGCTGCAATAATGACTGAGAGCAACGCCTTGAGTATGTTTTTGATTACTTTATTCATATGCTCAGATGATAAACGCACTTTTCATTTAAAACCAGATTAATGTTGAAAAATGAGGTTGTATTCTTTAAACTCACTGTGAGGATATATATGGAAGGCAATAAATCGATTATTACCGTTGTAGGTAAGGATAGGGTTGGGATTATCGCACGTGTTACGGGATATCTCTACAGCGCCAATGTGAATGTTGAAGATATCACGCAGTCGATAGTCAAGGGTTATTTCAACATGATGATGATTGTTGATACATCTCAGGCCAATAAGGAGTTTCTGGTCCTTTCGAACGACCTCGAGAAGCTGGGGGAGGAAATCGGAGTCATCATCAAGCTACAGAGAGAAGATATTTTTGTGAGCATGCAGAGAATATGATTAATATCAACGAAGTAATTGAAACCAATACGATGATAGAGAAGGAGAACCTTGATGTGAGGACCATCACACTCGGTATCTCTCTAATCGACTGCATTACCGATAATCTCGATAAGCTCTGTGATAATATCTACAAAAAGATTACAACGCTTGCGAAGGACCTTGTAGCAACTGGTAAAGATATCGAAAGGGAGTATGCAATCCCGATTGTCAATAAGCGAATATCTGTCACGCCGATAAGTATTATCGGGGCATCAAGCTGCAAAACACCGTCGGATTTCGTAAAGATAGCAAAGACACTCGACCTGGCTGCAGAAAAAGTCGGCGTCAATTTTCTCGGAGGTTACTCGGCTCTTCCTGCAAAGGGTATGACGAAGGCCGAGGAGATGCTCATCCTCTCAATTCCGGAAGCTTTGAGTGTAACCGAGCACATATGCTCGTCAGTTAATCTTGCGTCCACGAAGACCGGCATCAACATGGATGCTGTCGCCCTTATGGGAAGGATTGTCTCTCAGACGGCCGAGAAGACAAAGGACAATGACAGCATAGGATGCGCTAAACTTGTAGTCTTCTGTAATGCCCCCGATGACAACCCGTTCATGGCAGGTGCCTTCCACGGTGTTACCGAAACAGACGCAATAATCAATGTGGGGGTATCGGGACCGGGGGTAATAAAGAGGGCTATCGAGAGCGTAAAGGGAAGTGACTTCGGCCTCCTTTGTGATACAATCAAAAAGACAGCCTTCAAGGTGACGAGGCTGGGGCAGCTTGTTGCAAAGGAAGCATCGAAAAGACTCTGCGTACCCTACGGTATTGTTGATTTATCCCTTGCTCCGACACCGGCTGTCGGTGACTCAATAGCCGAGATAATCGAGACTATGGGAATCGAAAGGGTAGGGGCTCCGGGAACAACGCTTGCTCTGGCTCTCTTGAACGACCAGGTGAAGAAAGGTGGGATTATGGCCTCGAGCTATGTGGGAGGACTATCGGGCGCATTTATCCCCGTCAGTGAAGATAAGGGTATGATAGAGGCAGCAGCGCTCGGCGCTCTCACAATCGAGAAACTCGAAGCTATGACATGCGTATGCTCCGTCGGACTCGATATGATTGCAATTCCGGGAAAGACAAGTGCGGAGACGATAAGCGGGATAATTGCAGACGAGATGGCTATCGGAATGATAAACCAGAAGACAACGGCTGTGAGGGTTATTCCGGTAATCGGAAAGGATGTAGGAGATAAGGCCGAGTTTGGAGGACTACTGGGCTATGCCCCGATAATGAGAGTCAATGAATATTCGTGTTCTGACTTTATTCTCCGCGGAGGAAGGGTTCCCGCCCCTGTGCATTCTTTCAAGAATTGATGAAGTTTTGATAAAAATACGGGTAATCGGTTTTCCTTTAGGGTAATTATAGTTAAATTTGTTTTGATAGGAGAAAATAGAAATGGATAATAACAGAAGTTCAATTCTTTCCTCTGCTGCAAGCAGGGAAAATGTGTTTCTGCAGAAAGTATATCTATGGATGGCTTCGGCACTGGTCCTGACAGGCGCATGTGCATACCTTGTTGCATCGTCAGAGAAGATGATGATGAGGATTTACTCCAATCCGGCCATTCTCATTATGATGATTATTCTCGAGTTTGCATTCGTTCTCATACTCTCAGGGCGTGTCGAGAGATTGAGCCAGGCTTCGGCATTCCTATGTTTCTACGGCTATGCTGCCCTTAACGGTGTGATGCTCTCATCTGTTGTTTATGTATACGCAGGCTCAAATATCGTACCTCTTGCATTCGGAACAACAGCAGTTGTATTTGTTGTTGCATCGCTTTACGGTGTATTTACAAAGAGGTCAATCAAGGGCTGGGGCGGCTGGCTGAGCATGGCGCTCATCGGGTTGATAGTAGTATCATTAATCAATATGTTCATCGGCTCGAGCGGACTCGATTTCCTCATCAGCATCGTCGGTGTCGTTCTCTTCTCACTTATCACTGCATGGGACACAAAGAAGGTTGTCTCCCTCAATGCTTCCTACGGCTCTTCCATAAGTGAACAGGATTTGAATAAGATTTCGCTTCTCGGCGCTCTCAGCCTCTATCTTGATTTCATCAACATACTGCTCTATATCATCAGACTCTATGGCAGAAGCAGAAGAGACTAAGGTTTTATTCGAGTGTGAGGACTTTCTCGCCTTCTATAAGGAGAAAGACCTCCCTACAGTCCCCCTTAAGAATAATCCTGAGGGGGATTCTTTACTGAGGCGTATTTCTTTTCTTTACCCAGAAGTACTGAATATTTCCTCCCCACATCCCTGGGAGGGTGGCATAATCCACAGGCTCGACACTCCCACATCGGGAATAGTAATAGCAGCAAGAACCCAGAAGGCATATGACGAGTTAATGAGAAAGCAGAAAAGTGACGGGATTGAAAAGCACTACAGGGCCGAAGTGTCGGAAAGCGGGGGGTTACTTCCCGGCTTCGAGCGCTTTCCTTATTCCTGGTGCGGTAATCGACTCTCAATCTCTTCATGCTTCAGGTCCTACGGCGAAAGGGGAGCCTCTGTCAGGCCGGTATTGAATAAAAAGAGAAATATATCCGGCGAGCTCTACAGAACTGAAGTTTATAAAACAAATGTTGATAACGTTTTCGAGTGTGTTATCACCCGTGGCTTCAGACATCAGATAAGGAGTCACCTTTCCTGGGCGGGTTATCCGATAAAAGGCGACTCAAGATACGGCGGGGAAGAGAACGATTATCTTCTTCTCGAGGCATTTTCCGTCGTCTTCAAATATAAAGGTAAGAGGATTGAGATAACTCTTTAAAAGTCTCCCTTTTAACGATTAAGTGAGAGAGAGGGAGTCTGGACAGAAAGAGTATAGAGCGAGGTATCCGCACCAGTTCAGAACGGTGCTGTCCCGGCATCCTCTTTCATCTCTTCTGTCTCGTACTCGTTTTCGTCCTCGGTCGTGACCTTCTCGATTTTACGCTGTATTGAGTCGAGTGTTTTACTTAGTTTCGCCGCAAGTCTATTGCCTTCCTCATATAGCTCCACACTCTTCTCTAGTCCTGTATTCGGGTCCTTCAAAAGCTGGGTTATCTCTTCCATTCTTTTCAAATCTTCTTCAAAGCTCATTTATTTTATCTCCTCTACTATTGTTTTAATATCACCATCTTTAAGGGTAATGTTTATACTGTCACCCTTATCGACTGCATTTTTCGTTGTTATGATCCTGCCCTTCTCATCCTTCACAAGTGCAAACCCTCTCTCAAGTATGGATAGAGGATTGAGCGCGCTCATTTCCTTCTTCGTGCTCTTTACTCTCTCTGAGTAGAATTTAATCGATGACGAGAGAAGAAGCGAGGATGTCTTTCTGTAGTCTTTTACAACCGCTTTCGCATTATCGAGAATGCGGGGAAGGGTAAGGATATATATTCTTTTAATGCTCTCCACCTTTTCTCTGTCACTCTCTATTTTCTTACTTATCTCATGCCTCATTGCCTCCTCTGTAAAGGAGAATCGCATAAGGGCGGAAGACATCTTGTTTTCGAGTAGGTATCTCAATTCCTTTTCGCCCTTAATTGATTTTCCAGCCCTATCTATTTTGTTCTTAATAAGGGTTGTAAGGATATCTACATCGGGAAGTGAAGAGACTGCGACTTGAAGTTTTTTTTCCATCACAAGGCGCATGGTGTCACGGATGGAGAGAAATGAAGTGCGCCTGAGAAATATATCTTTTGTAACGATTTCCGCCGCAATTGAGGGTGTTCCGGCCCTCAGTGTTGCTACGTAGTCCGATAGAGACCAGTCGCTTTCGTGTCCCACTGCAGATATTACGGGAATCTTCGAGTTATGGATTGCCTCTATCACTTCGTCTTCGTTATAAGGCATCAAATCTTCCTTGCTTCCGCCGCCGCGTGCAACGATAAGTACATCACAGGATGAGAAGTTATTTGCCTGTCTGATGCGGGAAGCAATTGTATTCTCGGCGCCTTTACCCTGAACAGCGCACGGAAAGAGGATTATATTCACCCCGGGTGCACGACGACGGGTAACATTTAGTATATCGTGGATGACGGCGCCTGTTGCGCTTGTGATGACGCCGATAGAATTGATTTTTTCTGGAATGGGTGGTTTATACTGTTCGTCGAACCACCCCAGGTTCTGGTAATATGCTTTACGCTTTTCGATGAGGGCCTGTATTTCCCCATCCCCCTCGAGAACCATCTTCGTGATTATGAAACTGAGCTTACCGCCCTTTTCGTAGTAAGATATCCTCCCCGTCACGACAACTAAGTCCCCGACTTTGAATTTCTCCAGCCCCCTTGTCATCGAGCGGAAAACACAGCAGGGAATGGATGCATCCCTGTCCTTTAAATCGAAGTAGTAGTGGCCCGATGAATTGGGCCTGAATGATGTGCCGCTGATTTCCCCTCTGACGACAACCTGGTAAAAGCTCTCGTCAAGCATTTTCTTTATCAAAGCATTACATTCACTGACACTTAATATTCTCGAAATCTCGTCGTAAGCCATAGCTGTATTATAGATGATAAAAGGCGAAAAAAAAATACTGCCCTTGAGCAGGGCAGTATGAATAATTTTCCGTCTAATCAGTCTTCGACGATAGCTTCCTGTGGACAGACAGAAGCACATGTGCCGCAGCTGAGGCATGCACTTTCATCGATAACGTAGATCGGGTCGCCTTCAGAAATAGCACTTACAGGGCATTCGCCTGCACATGTTCCACATGCGACACAAGAATCAGTAATCTTATAAGCCATTTTGTTTCTCCTTGAAAAAGATTAAACAAAGTATAGTCCACAGCATGGAGTGGGTCAATAATCAATCTACTTCTTCTCGCACTCTCCAGTTGTCTTTTTAGCAAACCCGTGATAGTCCTCCATCTCTTTTTTCAGCCCCTCGATTCCTTCCTTCTCCCAAACACGGGAGAGATAAATCATTGAACACATACACGCATATTTATCATAGTAGGGGCCGCATATTGCGTCATACAAAAGCTTTTTCTGTCTTTCCGGATCAACCTCAGCGAGTGCTTCCTGCATTCTTTTTGAGGCTTTTATGTATACGCTCTGGATCTTGTCACTGTGCCAGTCAACAGCTTTAATATCCTCGTTGTATGAAACAAGATGGGCAAATCCCTCGTGGAATGCGTAAGCGTCAAGCTTATCTAAGTAGCTACCATTCTCCATAGCTCTGTCGACTTCAGGATAGATTGTGCCTATAAGATGATGTGTCAGCTCATGTGTCAGTACACCCCGTATGTTCTCGTCTATCGAAGGATATTCCAGATACTTTGACCAGAGTATCAAATCAAATACGAGGTGTGATTTTCCCTCTCTATCCTTTGTGTTGACACTGTCGTAGGGCGAGGGAAAGCCTACGATAAGGTCGACTGTGGCATCATTATCCTTCCAATGAGGAAATAGAGCATCAAATATGGGACTGTTCATAGGATGAAAGTTTTCACCTGTATTGTAGAATTTATCCCTCAGAATTCGAACGTCCTCTCTCTTTTCATCATCAAGTGGAGGCATCACGAATATATTCGCTCCCTCGTCCACATCGAGTGTGGAGCTGGAGAAGACCCAATTGTCTCTGAAGTACAGCATGTTTTCTTTTGATATATAAGCATCTGCTATTGTACTGTTGATTGTCATTTCTGAGTAGTTTAAGACAATCTGAATTAAGTGGGAAGACTAACGCTTATCCTCTATTTTCTTAAATTCCTCCTTTGTGTAGAATACAGCCATGAAAAAATTGGTTATTGCAGAAAAGCCGTCAGTCGGCAGGGAAATAGCGAAGAATCTTGATTGTTTTATCAAATGTAATGGATATATAGATGGTGATAAGTACACCGTAACGTGGGCTTTAGGGCACCTGGTCGAACTTGCGCCGCCTCAGCATTACAGTGAAAGCTATAAACGATGGTCACTCAAGGACCTTCCGATGCTTCCGGAAAAGCTGGATGAAGAGGTAATCGAGGAGACCAGGGAGCAGTATAATGTAATTGAAAAGCTTCTATCTGGAGATAAATACACAGCTGTCGTCATTGCAACCGATGCAGGGAGGGAGGGAGAACTTGTTGCAAGGTGGATTCTCAAGGCTGCAGGATGGACGGGAAAGTGCGAACGGCTCTGGATATCGAGTCAGACAGAGAAGGCCATAAAGGAAGGCTTCCTCTCTCTCAGACCTAGTGAAGATTATGATAACCTCTATCATGCCGCAGAGTGCCGTGCAGCTGCCGACTGGTATGTCGGAATGAATGTCACGAGGGCTCTCACATGCTTCTATGACGCTAAACTTTCCGCGGGGCGTGTACAGACTCCGACACTTGCCCTGATGACACAGAGGGAAGATGAAATCGATAAGTTCCTCGGCTCTTTCTACTACTCAGCGCGTGCATCCTTCGGCCTTTTCAGTGCATCATATTATCCTGAGGAAAACTCTGTGAGATTCACTGACGATATGCTAGCAAAGGAAATGGAGAGTTGGAGAGGGAAAAAGGGGAGGGTTATATCGATAGAAAAGACAGAGAAGAGGGAGGAGATTCCTCTTGCCTATGATTTAACGGAGCTCCAGAAGGACGCGAATATTCAATACGGTTTTTCCGCAAAGGAAACTCTCGATACTCTTCAGCGCCTATATGAAGTATATAAGATAGTAACATACCCGAGAACAGACAGCAGGTGCATTACTTGTGATATCGTCCCGACAATCCCCGAGAGGATAAAGGCACTCAGAAATACGGAGTTCTCATTTGTTGTTGACGAGTATCTATCCTCCGGATGCAGGGTTGACAACCCGAGATTTGTGGATGACGCGGAAGTAAGCGACCACCACGCAATAATCCCGACAGAGGAAAAGGTCGATTCTGCCGCCCTCAGTGATAACGAGAAAAAACTCTGGCGCCTTATTGCACTTCGCTTTTTGGAAGTCCTCGGTGAAGACTATATATACGAAACGACAACAGTAAAGCTTGATGTCGACGGATTCCCATTTATGGCGAGATTTACGTCCCCGGTGAGGAAGGGCTTCAGAAGCGTCTCTGAAAGCGTCAATATGAAGAGTGCGATGTCTCTCGATACGGCAGATGATGCAACTCTAATTAAGTCGATAAAGGAAGGAGACGAACTAGAGATAATCTCCATCAAGGTCAAGAAGAGCTCAACAACCCCTCCCGAAAGATATACTGACGCGACTCTTTTATCGGCTATGGAACATGCAGGACGCTTTGTTGATGATGTTTCTCTTAAAGCTAATCTTTCCTCCGGCCTCGGAACACCTGCAACACGGGCTGATATCATCGAAAAACTTGTTCAGAACAGGTATGTCGAGAGAAGCGGGAAATACTTTATTCCGACACCAAAGGGAAGGGAAGTTGTACGATTAAGCCCGGAAAGCCTGCGCTCGGCGGAGCTCACAGGAGAGTGGGAAGGGAGACTCGAGAAAATCAAGGACGGGAAGGAGAATCCGGATGCCTTTATTAAAGATATAAAGAAAATGGCGACGGAACTTGTAAAGAGCGTCGAGAAGTCAACACTAGTTTATGAGCCGAAATTCACCGACGCCATAAAGTGCCCGTACTGCGGCTCCGATATGATGAAAAGCACCGACAGTGACGGCTCTGTGCATTACATATGTCAGCGTCTCTCCTGCTCGTATGAAGAGAGACATGTGAGAAGAAAGGTTTCCTCTTCATCGTCCTCTTCAAGCCGTAAGACCATGACTACGGAAGGCGGAAAGATAAAGGTTGTCATAAAGAAGAGCCCCGTCAAGGTTGCCGTTCCTGCAGTTTACGAGACCAAAGTCGAAGTTGTGAAGGAGAGTAAGCTTAAATACAGAAGAGACCAGAAGGAAAGAAGAACTCCATCCTCATCGTTCTCCTATTCATCACACTCTGATTCAGGATCCACCATGGCCGATTTCTTCCGCCTTAGTAAAGAGCGCGAGGAAGAGAGGAAAAACAGGAAGAAAAAGTAGATGATAATTCATGGAATACAGAAACTCACACTTGTCGACTACCCCGGAAAATGCGCATGCATACTTTTCTCCGGTGCATGTAACTTCCGCTGTCCCTTCTGTCAGAACGGCTCCTTGGTTCTCCATCCCGAGACTGAGCCGATAATAGATGATGACGATATCTTCTCATTTCTCAAGAAGCGCAGAAATATGCTTGAGGGCGTTGTCGTCACGGGGGGAGAGCCTACAATAAATGGCGACCTTGTTCCGTTTCTGGGGCGCATCAAGGACCTCGGGTACTCGGTAAAACTCGATACAAACGGCTACCTGCCGTCAGTTCTTGAGAATGCCGTTTCGTCAGGCGCTGTCGATTACGTTGCGATGGACATCAAGACAAGCCTTGACGAGTACAATAAGCTGGCGGGTGTCAATTGTGATACTTCCCGGATAGAGGAGAGTATTTCATTTCTTCTTCAGGGCAGTGTCGACTATGAGTTCAGGACAACCGTTGTTGAGGAACTACACAAGAGAGAAAATTTTGAAAAAATCGGTGAAACAATCAAGGGTTGCAGAAGATACTATCTACAATCCTTTGTCCAGTCGGAAGATACAATCTCGAAAGGCTTTACGACCCCGTCACTTGAAGAGATGCAGAGCTATGTTGAATTACTCAATTGTTATATAGAAAATGTATCAATAAGAGATAGGTAAGTACACTACATATAGTGTTGTGGCAATTTGACTACGCTTTATACAGTATTTTAACTCTTGCAAAGTCATTTTTACTGTGATACCTTTTTCCCTACGTAAGGAGACAGATTATGTACTATGTTGTTAAACGCGATGGGAAAGAGGTCGGCTTCGATATCAAGAAGATAGCAGTGGCTATCGAGAAGGCTTTTACCTCCATTGGAAAAGAGTATGATGAAAATATCGTAGACTTCATTGCACTTAAGGTTACTTCCGATTTCTCCTCAAAGGTGAAGGACGGCAGAATCAGTGTTGAAGATATACAGGACTCGGTTGAAAGAGTTCTCTCCCAGTCCGGTTATGAGGATGTTGCTAAGTCCTATATTCTCTACCGTAAGCAGAGGGAAAGAATCAGGAACATGAAGAGCGCAACTCTTGACTACAAGAGTGTCGTCGACAATTACCTTCGTCTCAATGACTGGAGGGTGAAGGAGAACAGCACCGTCACATATTCCGTAGGAGGACTTATCCTATCGAACAGCGGGGCGATTACCGCTAATTACTGGCTCAGCGAGATATATGACGAGGAGATTGCATCGGCACACCGCAACTGCGATTTCCACATCCATGATCTATCTATGCTCACAGGTTACTGTGCAGGCTGGTCTATCAAGCAGCTCATCCAGGAAGGACTCGGCGGGCTTCCGGGGAAAATCAGCTCGTCCCCTGCAAAGCATCTTGCAACACTCTGTAACCAGATGGTCAACTTCCTCGGTATACTGCAGAACGAGTGGGCGGGCGCACAGGCATTCAGCTCCTTCGACACATATCTAGCACCGTTCGTCAAGGCTGATAATCTTTCCTTTGATGCTACAAAGAAGTGCATTGAGTCATTTGTGTACGGCGTCAACACTCCATCGAGATGGGGAACACAGGCTCCGTTCAGCAACATAACTCTCGACTGGGTATGTCCGGAAGATATGAAGAACATGAAGGCTATAGTCGGTGGAAAGGAGATGGACTTCACATACGGCGACTGCCAAAAGGAAATCGACATCATCAACCGCGCTTTCATCGAAGTCATGATTGACGGCGACAGCGAGGGCAGGGGATTCCAGTATCCTATTCCTACATATTCAATTACAAAGGACTTCGACTGGTCTGAAACAGAGAACAACAAGCTTCTCTTTACAATGACTGCCAAGTACGGAACTCCGTATTTCTCCAACTATATCAATTCAGATATGAATCCGAGTGATGTAAGAAGTATGTGTTGTCGTCTCAGACTCGATTTAAGAGAGCTCAGAAAGAAGACAGGCGGGTTCTTCGGCTCGGGCGAGTCAACAGGAAGTGTGGGTGTTGTAACAATAAACATGCCGCGTCTTGCTTATCAGGCAAAGGATGAGGATGACTTCTACAAGAGACTTGACCACCTTATGGACATTGCTGCAAGGTCATTAAAGGTTAAGAGGACAGTCATCTCGAAGTTCCTGGAAGAGGGCCTCTATCCATATACAAAGAGGTATCTGGGCTCATTCGACAACCACTTCTCCACAATCGGACTTGTCGGCATGAATGAGGCATGTCTCAACGCTTCCTGGCTGAGGTGTTCAATTGCAGATGAGGAAGGACAGCAGTTTGCAATCGAGTGTCTTAATCATATGAGAAACAGACTCAGTGATTATCAGGAGGAGTACGGTGACCTCTATAACCTTGAGGCTACTCCCGCTGAAAGCACATCCTACAGGTTTGCCAAGCATGACACAGAGCAATTTCCCGACATCATAACTGCATCCTCTGATGATAAGAGTCCGTATTATACAAACTCTTCGCATCTTCCGGTGTCGTTCACTTCTGACGTCTTCACTGCACTCGATATACAGGACAAGCTCCAGACTCTCTACACATCGGGAACGGTATTCCATACATTCCTCGGAGAGAAGCTTCCTGACTGGAAGGCTGCAGCAACACTTGTGAGAAAGATTGCCGAGAACTATGAACTTCCGTACTATACGCTCTCCCCGACATATTCCGTATGTTCAGAGCACGGATACATTTCAGGTGAAGTCTATGAATGCCCTGTATGTAAGCGCAGAACTGAGATTTATTCACGTATCACAGGATATTACCGCCCTGTCCAGAACTGGAACGTAGGTAAAGCTGAAGAGTTCAAGGAAAGACGTGAGTATGATATAGCATCCTCTGTTCTCAAGCACCCGAGAAAGAAGAATACAGAAGTAGCATCTTCAACTGGATGTAAGAGCGACGAGATTCTCTTGTTTACAACCAAGACCTGTCCCAACTGCCCGAATGCAAAGAGACAGCTCTCTTCTGCGGGGATAGAGTATACTCTCATAGATGCTGAGGACGAGAGCGCGAAGGCAAGAGAGTACGGCATCAAGAGTGTTCCGACCCTTGTTGTCGGGGACAATGTGATTACCGGTGTCGGTCC
>CAVIUT010000055.1:0-12603 GCA_963646155.1 Eggerthellaceae bacterium
TTGCTGCAGCTGCTGCTGTTGCTGCTGGTCCTGCTGCTGCAGGTGCTGCTGAGGCAGTCGAGGAGCAGACAGAATTCAACGTCACACTCAAGAGTGTTGATGCTGCAAAGAAGATTGCTTGTATCAAGGAAGTCAGAGCTGTCACAGGTCTTGGTCTTAAGGAGGCTAAGGAGCTTTGTGAGGCAGGCGGCGTAATCAAGGAAGCTGTCAGCAAGGAAGAAGCTGCATCTATCAAGGAGAAGCTTGAGGCTGCAGGTTGTGTTATCGAGGTAAAGTAACACCGATTAAATAATGACACCCAGTGGTCCCCCGGGGACACTGGGGTTTTGTCGTTTACCTGATATATTTTCCCGGGATAAATAAGCGAAAGCTCCGGAACAAGGTTTTGTTCCATTTTGGAGGTACAACGATATGACCGGAAACGGTAAAGTATTTGAGAGAGTCAACATCGGTTCTGAAGTGCTCAATGAGTATCCTGTTCCAAATCTTGTAGAGATTCAGACTGCATCCTATAAAGATTTTTTACAGCTTGATAAAATCATGCATGGCCAGGAACCTGACCCAAAGTACGGACTTGAACATCTGTTTCAGACATATTTCCCGATTGAAGCACCCAACGGAGGAATGACTATACGTTATTCCGGATATTCCGTCGACCCTGGTGATGTCTTTGCTATGAAGAGCGAAGGCGAGTGCAAGAGGAAGGGAAGTACATTCGGTGTTCCTGTCAAGGTGAAGATTCAGCTCGAAAAGAAGGGCGGAGAAATTCAGGAGAAGGAGATTTTCTTCGGTGATTTCCCTGTCATGACAGATCGTGGTACGTTCATAATCAACGGCTCGGAAAGAGTCATAGTCTCTAGTATTGTCCGTTCTCCCGGAGTCATCTTCAAGAACATGAACAAGAAGGGACTCAAGAGCTCGCTTTTTGCAGCCAACCTCTATCCCTATCTCGGCTCCATGCTCTCTTTCGTCTTCGAAAGAACCAACGTCGATGACAAGGAGAACAAGGTTGACTTCAAGGTCGAAGGAGAAGGCGACGGGAAGAAGAACAAGGAAACACTGATTTACGGTGCTATCCACAACCTCATCTATGCCACATCCCCCAGAAGCAAGGATGACACACAGTCATTCAAGAAGATTGCTATTCCTGTAACATTCTTCATGCGTATGCTCGGCCTCGAGACAAGAGATGAGATTGTCTCTCAGTTCTATTCATCCGAGCTCATCAGCACATCGACCTACGACGGTCATTTTCCGCGCTTTGTCTATAAGGACATCAAGAAGGACGGCAACGTACTGTATTGCGCAGGAGACGAAATCGGAGCCATCAACCTTCAGGAACTTGCAAACGCAGGTATTGAAGATATCGAAGTTGTCGATACCCTGGAGACAAACCTCGACGACCTGCCGTCAATGGCAGTTTTGAAGACTCTCCACGAAGAGAGGATTTTCTGCTATAGAGTCATCCAGGGTGATGTATCCTCACTCAACAAGCGCTCCCTCACATTCGACAAGGAGAAGTGGGAGAACTGTCAGCGCATCTATAGAGAAGAAGGTAAGGAATTCAAGGATCTATATATCGGCTATGTTGCCGAGAAATGGAAGACATTCCTTCCCCAGCATATCAGGACAACAACAGACAGCGACAGAGTCATAAACTACTACAAGGACTTCTTCAACGACACCAACCGCTATGATTTCTCGGAAATCGGACGCTACAAGCTCAACAAGAAGTTCTTCGGAATGGATGAAGAGAAATATATTAAAGAGACCACACTCACTATCGAGGACGTAATCTGCACGACACGCATGATTATGGACTTCGGTGATGGTAAGTTCCAGAAGGACGATGAAGACTCGCTCGGAAACAGAAGAGTCAGAACAGTACGTGAACTTTTGGAGAACAGCCTTGCCGACGCATTCTCGAAGATGGTCAAGACTGCAAAGGACAAGATGAATGTCTCGGATGACGATGTAAAGCCTCAGGATATTATCTCCATCAAGCCTGTCATCGGAGCTGTCAGAGAGTTCTTCGGTTCGTCCCAGCTTTCGCAGTTCATGGATCAGGTCAACCCACTGGCAGAACTTACACATAAGAGAAGAATTTCAGCTATCGGTCCTAAGGGCGGTATCAAGAGAGACAACGCACGTCAGCTCTTCGATGTCAGAGATGTCAACTACACTCACTATGGTAAGATTTGTCCTATCGAAACACCTGAAGGCGGTAACATCGGTCTTATCCTGACACTTGCCAACTACGCAAAAATCAACTCCTACGGCTTTATCCAGACACCGTACAGAAAGGTTCTCAACGGCGTTGTCACAGACGACTGCAGATACCTGGATGTCAACGATGAAGAGAAGGCTAAGATTGCACAGGGTAACGCAGAGGTCGAGAAGAAGAAGGACGGCTCATTCGTTCTCAAGGGCGAAGTTTCAGTCAGAGCCAACCAGGACTACTCGACAGCAAAGCCTGAAGAGATTGACTGGATGGATGTATCCCCGAAGCAGGTAGTATCCGTTGCGGCATCCCTTATTCCGTTCCTCGAGCACGACGACGCCAACCGTGCCCTCATGGGTTCGAACATGCAGCGTCAGGCAGTTCCTCTCGTATTCCCCGAGACTCCCCGTGTCGGAACAGGTATGGAGATGAGAACTGCATATGACTCATCTATCATGGTCAAAGCACGCAGAAGCGGTAAGGTTGTGTATGTTTCATCGGTGACAATCAAGGTCGAGCCGGATGAGCCGAGCGTCAAGAATGAACTTGATGTATACGAGCTCAGAAAGTATGAAATCACTAACCAGGATTCATGTATGAACCAGCGTCCGCTTGTATCGGTGGGCGATGTTGTCAAGAAGAACGATGTCCTTGCCGACGGTCCGAGCACAGACCACGGTGAACTTGCACTCGGAAGAAACATCCTTGTAGGATTCGTTCCATGGAACGGATACAACTACGAGGACGCAGTCCTTATCAGCGAAAGAGTCGTATCTGAAGATATTTATACATCCATCCATATCAAGGAATATGATGTGGACAGGAAGGAGACGAAACTGGGGGAGGAGCGCTTCTCACGTGACCTCCCGAATACATCCGAGCGCGCAGTCGAGCATCTTGACAGCGAAGGTATCGTATGTATCGGAACATATGTACGCTCGGGCGATATCCTCGTCGGTAAGACAACCCCCAAGACAGAGACAGAGAATACTCCCGAGCAGAAGCTTCTCAACTCAATCTTCGGTGAGAAGAGTAAGGACACACGCAATGCCTCCCTCGTTGTTCCTCACGGTGTTGAAGGTACAGTCATCGACATCCAGAGAATAACGAAGAAGGAAGAGCTTGCTCCGGGTTCACTTGAAACAGTCAAGGTTTATATCGCAACAAAGCGTAAGCTCAAGCAGGGCGACAAGATGGCAGGACGCCATGGAAACAAGGGTGTCGTATCGAGAGTTCTTCCTCAGGAAGATATGCCTTACATGGAAGACGGTACTCCGCTTGATGTATGTCTCAACCCGCTCGGTGTTCCTTCACGAATGAACATCGGTCAGCTTATGGAAACACAGCTCGGATGGGCTGCAGTGAAGAATGACGTATGGTATAAGACTCCGGTCTTCCAGAGTGCTACGATGGAGCAGATTGAAGAGGAGATGGTCAAAGCAGGACTACCGAAGGACAGCAAGGTCACACTCTATGACGGAAGAACAGGTGTTCCTTTTGTCAACAAAGTATTCTGCGGTTACATCTACTATCTCAAGCTCCACCATCTTGTTGATGACAAGATGCACGCAAGAGCTACAGGTCCTTATTCTCTTGTTACACAGCAGCCTCTCGGAGGTAAGGCTATGTTCGGAGGTCAGAGACTCGGAGAGATGGAAGTCTGGGCATTCGAGGCTTATGGTGCTGCAAACAACCTTCAGGAGCTCCTGACAGTCAAGTCGGACGATATGAAGGGAAGGGTCAACATCTATCAGGCTATCGTCAAGGGCGAACCGGCTGAACACCCGGATGATCTACCGGAAGGATACAAGGTTCTCTGCCAGGGCCTCAGAGGCTTGGCTCTGGATCTTGCTGCATATGATGAGAACGGCAAGCTTATTCCTCTTACAGAGAGAGACAGAGAGTTAATCAGCAAGGCCGAAAAGGAAAAGAACAACCAGTAGGAGGTAAGGGATGAGCGATACTCATGATATTAATACATTAAGAATAAAGATTGCGTCCCCAGACCAGATTCTTTCTTGGTCCTATGGTGAGGTCAAAAAACCTGAAACTATAAATTATCGTTCTCTCCGTCCGGAGCGGGATGGTCTGTTCTGCGAGAGAATCTTCGGTACTACCAGAGACTGGGAGTGCTGGTGCGGAAAGTTCAAGAGCAAAAGATATAAGGGCACGGTCTGTGAGCGCTGCGGTGTTGAAGTCACTGAAAAGAAGGTCAGACGTGAAAGAAGCGGACACATCAAGCTTGCAACTCCTGTTGCACATGTCTGGTTCTATAAGTCACAGCCCTCGATTATGAGCTATCTCCTTGAGATGAAGAAGGCAGATTTCAACTCCATCTTCAAGTACGAGAGCTATGTCGTCATCGACCCGGGTCAGATTGATGAACTGAGTAAGTGCCAGGTCTTGAGCGAAGCTGAGTACGAAGAATACACAGCAAAGTACGGTGAGGACTCCTTCAGAGCAGGCATGGGGGCCGAGGCTATCTATGAGCTTTTGAAGGGACTGGACCTTGAGGCACTCAGAGAAAAGAACAGGGAGATTCTTGCTGAAATCATCCGTAAGAACGGAAAGACAGACAGCGGAGAAGCAAAGAAGGCTGCATCCGTCATCAAATATTGCACATGGTTCATCGATTCTGGTAACCAGCCTGAGTGGATGATTCTTACTGTCCTGCCGGTAATCCCGCCGGATTTGAGACCTATGGTCCAGCTTGACGGCGGAAGGTTTGCAACAACAGACCTCAACGAACTGTATAGAAGAGTCATCAACAGAAACAACCGTCTCCAGCGCCTTATTTCAATCCAGGCACCAGATATCATCGTACGCAACGAAAAGCGTATGCTTCAGGAAGCAGTCGACTGCCTCCTCGACAACGGTAAGGTTGAAAACCCTGCTAAGGGTGCCTCGAAGAGAGACCTCAAGTCTCTTGCAGACCAGCTCAAGGGTAAGCAGGGAAGATTCAGACAGAACCTCCTCGGTAAGCGTGTCGACTACTCCGGTCGTAGCGTTATTGTCGTAGGGCCTGAACTTAAGATGCATCAGTGCGGTGTTCCGTCACTCATGGCACTCGAACTCTTTAAGCCGTTCCTGATCAGGAAGCTTCATGACAACGGTATTGCACCAAACGTCAAGAAGGCAAAGATGATGGTTGAAGAAGGAGCACCGGAAGTATGGTCGATTCTCGAGGATGTCGTTAAAGAGCATCCCGTCATGCTCAACCGTGCGCCGACGCTCCATAGACTGGGCTTCCAGGCATTCGAGCCTGTCCTTGTCGACGGTAAGGCACTTAAGCTCCATCCGCTCGTATGTCACGCATTCAACGCCGACTTCGACGGTGACCAGATGGCTATACATGTTCCTCTCAGCGAGGCGGCACAGCTTGAGTGCTGGACACTCATGCTCAGCACCACAAACCTCCTTGACCCTGCAAACGGAAAGCCTATTGCATTCCCGTCCCAGGATATGGTCCTCGGTATCTACTACCTTACTAAGGAGAGAGTCGACCTCGACAGGGGAGAAAAGCGCAAGCATTTCGATTCCATCAGTGAAATCGAGGCTGCAATCGATACAGGAAGCGTATCATACAATGAGAAGATATATTACCGCTTGAGAGACGGCCTTGTCGTTATCGATGAAAAGGGCAACAAGACTACAGCTGACGGCAGGAAGTGGATTGAAACAACTCCGGGAAGAATTATCTTCAACTCTTCTATTCCTGTTGGTCTTCCGTTCCAGAACTACTGCCTGGGCGATAAGCAGCTGAAGAAGCTCATTACAGCAACACTCGAGACAGATAAGCCTTCTGTTGCAGTTGAACTCCTCGACTCCGTTAAGAGCCTCGGATACAAGTACGCTACTCTATTCGGTGCTACAATAGGACTGAGCGACATGATTGTTCCGTCGGGCAAGAAGGACTTGATTAGAAAGGCTGAGAAGGAAGAAGCTCATATCAAGGAGCAGCTCCTGAGCGGTACCATCAGTGAGGAAGAAAAGAAGAGTAAGGTTATCTCACTCTGGAACAACACGAAAAATGAGCTCACCGACCTTTTGATGAAGGAGATGAGGGAAGACCAGCACGGCTTCAACCCACTCTTCATGATGGCAGACAGCGGTGCGAGAGGCTCGAGCAAGCAGATTTCACAGCTTGGTGCCATGAGAGGTATCATGACAAAGCCTAACGGCGACAACATCGAACTTCCTGTAAAGTCGAACTTCAAGGAAGGCCTCTCAATCATCGAATTCTTCTTCTCCTCCAACGGTGCAAGAAAGGGTCTTACAGATACAGCTCTCAAGACGGCACGTGCGGGTTACTTGACACGTAAGCTTGTCGATGTTGCTCAGGACGTTGTCGTCACGATGGAAGACTGTCACACAATCAACGGTATCTGGGTGACGGGCAACGCAGCAAAGAACGAGACTCTCTATTCAAAGATTGCCGGTGCATTCCCTGTTGAAGATGTACTTCACCCGTTCTTGAAGGATGAAAACGGTAAGCCTGTAGTACTTGCTGCAGCCAACGAGCTCATCACAAACGAGATGGCAGCCGCAATTGAGGACGCAGGTGTCGAGAAGGTTCTTATCCGCTCGGTTCTCACATGTGAAGCTGAACACGGTGTATGTAAGAAGTGCTACGGACGTAACTATGCAACCAACAAGACCGTTGAAATCGGTGAGGCTGTAGGTGTCGTTGCCGCGCAGTCAATTGGACAGCCGGGTACACAGCTTACCATGCGTACGTTCCATGCCGGTGGTATTGCAACCGTTTCGAGCAACGAAAAGAGCTTCGACTATCCTGTCATCATCGATTCGATTAACGAGGGCCTTTATGTTGTCAACAAGGAAGGGAAGAGAATATTCCCGCGTAAGAGCAGATATACAGTTACAAAGATTCTCGATGAGATAACAGGTAACTACTCCCAGCTTCTTGTCCAGAACGGCGAGAACGTCGGTAAGGGATATGCATTCTATAAGAACCTCAAGGGTGAGGAAGTCATTTCCAAGTTCAACGGTAAGCTTCTCGTCACAGACGGCCGTACATTTGTAATCGGCTCGACAAGCGATGAAGAAATTCCAGTCGGAACAATTCTCAGCGACAGTGTCAAGAACGGCGCAATCATCCCCGCGGGTGATATTGTCTATACATTCGACCCGTTCAACGAGCTCATTATCGCCGAGGAAGACAGCACAATCTCCGAGATGAGGGACTTCGTTGCACGTAAGAGTTACCTTGTTGTGGAGAACCATGCATCCGGCGTGAGGGAATGGCATACGGTATCGAGAGATAAACTCGGTAAGTATAACCCGACTGTTGTTGTTACCCTCGCTGACGGCAGCGAAAAGTCCTACACAATCCTCGGCGGCTCCATCATGCACGTACAGGATGTCGGACAGGCAGTTCACGCTGGTGATATCATCGCATCTGCACCTAAGGAAGACGCAAGTAAGAGTAAGGATATCGCAGGTGGTCTCCCGCTCGTCAACTCTCTCTTCGATGCAACCAAGACACAGACGGAGAACTACACCGTCATTGCACATGTCACAGGTAAGGTCGAGAGAATTAAGATTGAGAAGGGATACGCAAAGATCACCATTCTCGATAAACTTGCAGAGTGTCCAGAATTTGCTGAGAAGGCACAGGACGGCAAGAGCTTCAGACATATCCACAAGGTTCCGACCCAGGGTATCGTCCTCCTTGTTAGAGAGGGTGATGAAGTTGTCTGCGGTGACAAGCTCTGCGACGCTCAGGTAAACAGCAGGGAAGTTCTGACAGTACAGGGAGAGACAGCAGTCCTTTCCTTCCTCGTCAAGGCTATCCAGGATGTCTACAGAGAACAGGATATTGAAATCAATGAAAAGCATCTTTCCATCATCATCCGCCAGATGCTCAGGACAGTGGAAATCGTCAGAAGCAACGATACACGCTTCATCGAGAACCAGAAGGTCGACAAGCTCGAGTTCCTGAAGGAGAACGAGAAGGCGAAGAAAGAGGGAAGAGTTCCTGCTATCGGAAGACCGTGTCTCAGCGGTGTATCCGACGCAGCTAGAAACAGCGAGTCGTTCATCAGCGGTGCATCTTTTGCCCACACTGTGCAGACATTGACAGAAGCAGCAATAGCTGGTAAAACAGACGAGTTGAGAGGTCTTAAGGAGAACGTTATCATCGGTAAGCTCATTCCTGCAGGTACAGGATTCGTCGGCTACAAGGATATCGTACTCACTGAAGACGAGAAGCTTCTCGAAGAACAGAAGATCAAGGATGCCAACAGGGAGGCTAACCCTGTGGTTGAAGATGATACCGACTTCGAGGATCTTGCGGAAATGAAGACTGTAGGAGATGACAGGGAAATCGGTGATGTCATGATTGATGAGGAGTGATGCCTGTCGGCATTGCCCCTCGGGCATAACCGCTGTCACTCATGCTGACTGCAGTTTTTAATATACCCGCCCGGTGTGAGACGGACGGAGAAAAGAAAGGAGCGTCAATTAGATGCCTACAATTAATCAGCTTATAAGAAAGGGCAGAAGTACTTCCAAGCAGAAGACAAAATCCCCGGCTCTTGAGGGGTGCCCGCAGAAAAGAGGTGTATGTACAAGAGTCATGACAGTTACACCTAAGAAGCCTAACTCTGCTCTCAGAAAGGTAGCCAGAGTTCGTCTGTCCAATGGAATCGAAGTTACTGCTTACATTCCTGGTATCGGACACAACCTCCAGGAACACTCAGTTGTTCTCATCAGGGGCGGAAGAGTCAAGGACCTTCCTGGTGTAAGATATCATATTGTCCGTGGTAGCAAGGATACTCTTGGTGTTGCAGACAGGAAGAGAAGCCGCAGTAAGTATGGTGCTAAGAGGCCAAAGGCTTGATAGGAGGTAACAGAAATGAGTAGAGAAAAAACCCCTGTCAGGAAAGTAACCCCTGACGCAGTATATAACAGCACAGCTGTTGAAAAGCTTATCTGCCGCATGATGGTTTCCGGCAAGAAGAGTGTTTCTGCCAGAATCGTCTACGATGCACTCAAACTGATTGGCGAGAAGACAGGTGAGAAGGAAATTGACGTATTCAACAAGGCTCTCGAGAATGTAAAGCCTGCAGTTGAGGTCAAGTCAAGAAGAGTTGGTGGTGCTACCTACCAGGTTCCTACCGAAATCAGAGAGTCCAGACGTGAGGCTCTTGCCATGAGATGGATTATCACAGCTGCAAGAGGCAGAAATGGTAAGACAATGGCAGACAAGCTCGCAGATGAACTTGTTGATGCATACAACTCAACAGGTACAGCCTTCAAGAAGAAGGAAGATGTACACCGCATGGCAGAAGCAAACAAGGCATTCAGCCACATCCGCTTCTAATTATTGCGATGAAAAAAGAGGGACTGCGAAAACAGTCCCCTTTTTTACACACCAAGAGCTCAGATATTAGCTTTTATAGCCTGGCTGAGCTGGTCGGCGCAGGATGTGGGTTTGAAGCCGCATGTGTTGCCCTCGAGAATCGATGCCACTTCCTTTGCATCTTTTCCTTCACAGAGTTTACCGATAGCCTTTAAGTTACCGTTGCATCCACCCTCGAAAGAGAGATTGTGAATTTTATTCTCGTCGTCGATATCGAAATGAATCATACGGGCACAAACACCCTTTGTTGTATAGTTTACGCTTTTCATCTTTACCTCTTATTCCTAAAAGATAGTCGTTCTCTTCAAGTGTGGCAAGAAAAAAAGAAGAGGAGTGACGGTAACGGAGAACCTGAGAATATGCGTAAATGCTCGTACATCTCGTAAGTGGGCCGATGCAGGCTTGATGAATTTGCTAATAGATTTGAAGGAAGAAAGTGAAGTAATATGACAGGATCAGAAGTGTTAATTTAACAGCGTGTGGGTGGTACAGAAGAAAATGGAATATGAGTCATTATCGTCATATCAGCTTGTTTTGAAGCAATTGAGACTATTTGTGCTGCTGGCAAGGATTTTGGGCAGGGATTTTATTTAACAGAAAGCCTAAGCCAAGCCAGAAGCTTTATAAAGAATTCACTTAGGAAAGCTAAAGCCATCGGCAAATACCGGAGAATCAGAAACATGGCTATGTTACGACCTTTTTTTGTTACAGAAAATGTGAAGAAGACATGCCTGTTTATGCGTTTGATACGGCAGATAAAGATTGGCTTTGGTTCGTCTCTATGAACCGGAGAACTGATTTGGCAAAGGAATTCAAGATATTTCTACCTGAGCCATTATTGAATGCAGAAGTTATTATCGGAAAAATTGCCAACGACACAACCAATCCAATTATGGCATATTTAAGTGGGTTGTATGGAGATGTCACTTCCGAAGTTGCGGTAAACTTCGCCATTAGCCGCTTATTGCCAGCTAGGCTTGAAAGTCAGTATTGTTTCCTGAGCAATCGGGCAATTTCATGTTTGGAACGAATAGAGGTGACTCGATATGATTAATGATGAGAGACTCAGTACAATCGAGTTGATTCTTACAGCAGCGATAGGTGATTATGCAAAGAAACCTGTACTCGTTAACTAACGAACCACTGTAAACGAAACAATCCAAGACTTTTCATAAAAAAACAGGAAAAACTATAGCGGAGATTAGAAATGAAATTATAGAGTCTGGGGCATACGATGATTTATATGATGAAGAAACAGGATTATGGATACAAGGACCGGACTATTTCATCGATTACTTTCTTAAACTGCAGAGTAGATGCAAAAAATCCTAATTCATATAATCTCTGGATTTCTTTCTTCCTTTAGCGTGAAGGAGAATATCGAATTCCCATGTGATACCACTTGTCCTCCAATTACGGAATAAACAAAGCCGATTTCGAAATCGACAATAACAATTGTCATCTTTCTCCGTTACTATTGGTATCAATATGAAAGTGCGGGAGGATGGTATGTTTAACGCAGCATTAATTGAGAAAGCAAAGAAAGCAAAAAGCAAAGAAGAGCTAATGGCTCTTGCGAAGGAAAACTCGATTTACTTGACTGATAAAGAGGCGGAGGATTATCTGGCGTCATTCAAGGGTACTTTGAAAAGTGGTGAACTTGGAGACGATGAGTTGGATGATGTTTCCGGTGGTGGGTGCAAAACATCTGTCGGCGGCAAGAATTATGTTGTTGTATCATCCGGCGTCAAGTGTTTTACCGGTTTCTATGAAGAGGTTAATAGTGTTTCCAATGGTTACACCAGTAAAAGTGGTGGAAATGTTCTATGGTTTCTCAACTCAGCCTCGGGCTGCTGCGGCAGGTGCAGGTATCTGAAATTCAAAAACTCTACTTTAGGTTATTGCAGCAAAAGCTGATTGCGAAACTTGATTCCTTGTATTAAGCTCTATTTATAAATCAATTTTTGAAAGTTTGGGAGTACGATGTGTTAGATTCAGCATTACTTGAAAAAGCAAAGAAAGCGAAAAGTAAAGAAGAGCTTATGGCTCTGGCGAAGGAAAACTCGATTTTATTGGCAGATGGAGAAGTCGAGTATTATCTGTCATTATTAAACGGCTCTTTAATACATGGGGGGCTGGAAGATGATGAACTTGAGGATGTCTCTGGTGGCTGCAAAACAAAAGAATATGGGAAGAGATACACTGTTGTCACTTCCGGGACCAAATGTTTTACTGGAAAATATGAGAAAGTACGGGAACCTTACCCTCCACTTCACTCAAGTCTGAGGGAAACCTGGAGTAATTGGTCATCTGACGGTTGCTGTGGCAGATGTAAACATCTGGGCTTTAAAAGTAATGGTTTGGGTTTTTGCTGGAAGAGCTGATTGACCGGCACTTAATCTCTCTATGTAAACCTCCTCTCTTGGCGAGAAGGAGGTTTTTTCGATGAAAGGCCCCGATTCAAGGCTTTGTGGCTTCTTTTTTTCAGGCCTGAAAAGATTGATGAGCTGGAAGATATGAAAACGGCTTAAAAAAAGAAGAAGATAGAATGTCTTTCAATAGCAGCCGGAGGAAACTTCTGCCGTTTGAAAGTATGACTTTGAGGAAGTATAAGGCACTCTCAAGATGGAAGAAGAAAGAAAAGCTGAATTCATAGAAGGGTGTACAGGGACAGTGTCGTTACATCTTCACTTGGGTGTGTTGAGGGAGATTCGTCAGGGTATGGGAGTCTGATTGAGGTCAGGCTTATTCCAAAGGTTGAGATTGCTGTGGATTTTGACTTTTATACTTGCTTGTTTTAATCTTGATATAAATGGAGTAAGTTATTTCCTTTCATCGTTTAAAAGAGGAGGCATGAAGTGGGTACATATATAAATCCAGGTAGCGTAGGTTTTCAGCGTATCAGCAGCAGTAATTATGTTGATAAAACCATGTTGATTGATTTGGTCAACAAAAGGGTTGGAAGCGAGAACAGCCTTATATGCATTTCGCGTCCTCG
>CAVIUT010000056.1:0-12526 GCA_963646155.1 Eggerthellaceae bacterium
TCCTTCTCAACGCTTGTTTCGTTCTCAGTCAGGGAAGACTTACTGAATGCAGTGAAATGGTTACGAAGTCTGAAGAGAGCAGCGTTATACAGAAGTTTTGATGCCAAGGTCTGAGCAAGACAATATCTGTACAATGGATGACTTTGTTTGATAACTGTTCTCGTTGTGCAATACATCCGATACTCTCTCTCCTGCAATATTATTGTAGCACAAATTGCGCCACAAATCACGACTGTTTCTAAACATATATCCAGTGACATTCACCCACCACCATGCGGGAGCAAGCTATCCTATGGAAGTGGTACTCTGTCTTACTTCATAGATGTAGCTCAATGCCCTCTTGATGTTCTCTTCTTCCGATGGAGTAATTACCCTGTTTTCAGGTATGTTCATCCTCTTGAGATATACTAGAGTTCAATCCCAGAGGTCAAAGAGGAGACTCATCGCCTTGATTTCATAGTTATCCACGTTGCTCTGGAGCATCCTGATTTTCTCCAGTATTCCGATTATCTCTTCGTCTTCTATTTTGAGGATATGAAAGTCGAGAGAAAGAAAAGGGCGGATATATTTTTCATAGAGAAGGCCGTCTCCAATGTTCGAGGGCAACCTCAGGGCATTTGCAAGTGAGCTCAAAAACTATGACGGAAAGTTTGAGGATGCAACGGAGTGTACTCTTTCAATTGAAGCTACTGCAACAGGAACGCTCAGCCGTGCCATAAAGGACAGCGGTGTCGAGACACCTGTCGGGGACACGCTCTATTCTCTCTTCATGCGGGGAGTAGAAAAGGGTAACGGCAGGAAGAACGTTGTTTCTGTAATCAACGAGATTATCAAAAAGTAAATGGACAAGGCTATAATGCTCCTTTTGATGGTCTTTTCCCTCTTAGGGGCATTGGACAGAATCCTGGGAAATCGATTCGGCTACGGCGACGCCTATTCTGAAGGTTTTAGGGCAATGGGGACGATTGCACTTTCCATTGCCGGAGTCTATGCCTCGGCTCCTCTTCTATCGCGCTTTTTTACTCCAATTGCTTTACGCCTTCTCGCTCCTTTCGGTCTCGATATCTCGCTCCTTCCGGGGCTTCTCCTTTCTTCCGATATGGGGGCGTATGAGATAGCGCTGTCAATGACGGAGAACGAGTCTATTGCGGCATTCAGCGGTCTCATCCTCGGCGGAACAATCGGATCAGTGTGGCTTTTCTCCATTCCTGTGGCGTTTTCGATAGTAAAAAGTGACGACGTGAAATATGTTGCCTCCGGACTTTTATGCGGCCTTGTCACAATGCCTCTTGCTTCCATCACGGGAGGAATCATGATGGCGTTTACGTCCTATAAGCTGGCCTTAAGTTCCATCCTCATCAATACGCTTCCCGTCCTGTTGATTTCCCTTGTTACCGCTTTAGGATTGTGGTTCAAACCTGGCTTTACGATAAGACTTTTTCGTCTTTTATCGTGGGTTGTTACTGCAGCTATGACATTCTTTCTCTCCGTTGCAGCATTCGAGGAAATCACAGGAGTTATGGTCCCGTTTTTCTCTTTTCTGGCATTGAAGGATAAAGCGGGATTGACAGGACTGGACAGGGGACTTCTTGTCAGCGCCCAGGTTGCACTTGTGCTCTCAGGAGCATTTCCTCTTATCGAATTCATAAAGAAACACTTCAATAAGCTTTTAACAAAAATCGGTAATAAATGTGGAATCAACAGCTCTTCCTCATCAGGTTTTCTTGCGTCTTTGTCGAACATAATTCCGATGTACTCATCCTTTCACATGATGGACAGGAAGGGGAAAATCCTTAATGCTGCATTTGCCTCCTCCGGCGCATTCGTCTTCGGCGCTCATCTTGCCTTCACATCTGCTGTCAACCCGGATATGGTTTTACCCCTCATCGCATCAAAACTCACAGGCGGGATTAGTGCACTCCTTCTTGCTTCTCTAGTCTGTCATCCACTCTTGAAAAAATTGGATGGAGAAGGATGATGACTGTGAAATTAAACGTAATCTTACACTGATATTGCCTGAAGCTAGTGAGAAAAGGAGTTAATTCTTTTATACCCAAATACTTGAACTAAAGAGTGTTGTGTTTAAAGAGTTTTACGTCAATTTTATGTTGAAATGCTTGAGGACCAAGTTGTGTGTGTATTTGTCGTTCATCGTGTAAGCAACCAATGGTATGCTTACCATGCCTTTCTCCCAGTATCCGAAATCTTTTGTTACAGTATATAGCCACTCTACTCTAAGGAAAAATTCATTTGATGAATCAATGGATTCTTTGGCCGCTTTATCAATCCAATCGCAATCCATAAGCTTCTTTTCAACGCCGTTATCATAAACTGTAAAGTCTGATGCAGCCTTAAGTTCTGATTTACAGATGCCAACTCCAACAAAGCCAATGCGCTTGATGTGACAAAAAATAATGTCGCCCTTGTTTATATTTCTAAGAGTAGTGTCTGCTCCGCTTGCTGAAACAAATCCATACTTTCTGGCATCCTCCCAGCTACGATCTCCCCCATATTCAACTGTAAATCTTTTTTTGTTGTCACTCTGGAATTCATTCTCGAGGTTTTCGTCCCAGCCTCCTGCAATCTCTTTGATTTTGCCTATATCCCAGATTGCTTTGGCAAGATTTATATATAATGAAATTCGACTCTTTATGGCATTTTTGTCAAACTGTTCAAAGGGTTCAAAACCATAAGTATCCTTAATCTTCAGGAATTGAGGATTATTCGTATAAGCGGAAGGACTCAATGATTGGGCCAGAATGTTATCATATGGGTAATGAGTTACTTTTTCAGAATAAGGCATGTTTTGATAACTACGGTTATGATCGCTTGTTAAGAGGATCAGGTTTCCTACTTTCTGACGGTTTCTTTTAAAGTCTTCTTCGTCATTAAACGATTGTGCATAGCTTTCATAATCGTCTGGTAAAATATGTTCGATGTCATGTGAAGTTTTTGGATTACGGTCGATGTACTTGGCAAATTCGGAGGCACGTCCCATTTCAACATTGACGAAATCCGTAAGCCTTGCAAGCATATGAAGCATATAGCGACCGGTGAATTGATTTAAGTCGAAATTTGAAATAGCTTCGAGGCTCTCAGTCATTTTCTCAAGATATGCTGTAAGAATTATTCCGATGGCTTTTACGTCCTTATTTCTTATCTGGCATATAATCTTGAAAAGAAACAGTTTGTTGGTGTTCCAGTTTATTTTCTTGTAATTGAAAATTCTCGTTGAAGCGAAAATGTCTATGAAAGTAGATACAATTCTGATTTTCTGGTCAATCACAGGGAGTGAATCATCTACACATACTGCAGCCATAATTAGATAATTCTGGTATGTAATATCTCTATGGGCATTGTAGAAAACCGCTTCGTATCCTTTTGTTAAAGTTTCTGCATATTGGTTTATTCTCAGATACAACCTTGTCATTAAAGACATCTCTATGGTTACCAGGTCCTTAAATTGGGTAGGGGACGAGAGACACATTGAAGTTTTTGCATTTTGTCTTACCCATGTATGAAATTTCTCTCCCAGTTTTTCAAAGTCACGGTCTTCTGCTCCTTTTTTGCTCTCTCGTATTGTTTGTGCATACTTAGCTCTGAGCCAGGTTGAAATAAAATTTACATCCTCCGCTCTTACTGTGCCACTACTTTGGGAACCGTACGATGTCTTAATCTTGTTGATATTCTCCTGCCAGATTCTATTAACCGAATCACGTTCTTTTTCTTCTACCTGTTGGATAATGAATGCCTTTAACATTTCTGCACTGTTAAGGCTAAGGCCACGATCATTCATAGTAAGAAAGATGGTGTGCGCTTCATCTTCTGACGGTGTAACTATCTCAAGCAGAAGTACTTTTCTGATCAGCCAGTAGATAAAGTAGGGAAGGGCTTCTCCTTTTAATTCATCAGGGAACAGTTCCTCTATATCGTTATACCTATCAATTAAATTTTGAGTACTTTCATTTGCCGGGATATAGGATGTTTTCTGTTCCCATAAAGCTCTCATGCAGTCATTTCTTTCCGGGACATCCAGATTAAAAGCCATTGTTCCATAGTCATCCTTATAGATGAGGTTATCAAAAGAAACAGGTAGGTTGTTTATGGCAGTAAGTGAGTGTTGTAGATTTCGAAGATAAATAAGAAGGAGTGTCAGCGATGTTATTCTCTGTTGTCCGTCGATTATCTGACGAGGAGCAGTGCCTGTACATATGATGCTTCCCATATAATAGTAGCCATAATTCTGCACTTCGGAAGTAGATTTATGGTTACCTGGGTCATAGTACTCTCTGAATGTGTCATAGAAGTCCGTTAGCATCTGCTCTATCTGCACTCTTCCCCAGCGATATTCTCGTTGATAGTAATCAACTTCAAAACGACCTTTGGTGAGTATTGTTTCAAGTGTGTCGGTTTTATCTATCTTCTGCATAATGTTGTTCTCCCTATTTTATATCAGCTTTAATGATAATCTGTTTTTCTCCTTATTCATATCAGAAAGATTAGGGTTATGTATCGCTTTCAATTTAGGCGGTTTCTCCAGCTTTTTGAGGTTGGTTCCTTTAAATGTATTGGAATATCCTCAAAAGAAGGCTGATGGATAATATTTGACTGACGCTCTCATCCTCGGGAGGGTAAAGTCTAATATTTCCTGTTGATTGTCTCCTATCATATTTATAATATTTAAAGCTGGAATTTCGGAGGAATTGAGATGAGAAAACAGTTTTTGTTTGTTCTGTTTACTGCTGTTCTCTGTCTCTTTGTATCATGTGCTACAAAGAAGGCAGTCAATGAGGGGGACGAAAGGCTTGTTGCCGCCGTCTTTACAAAGGATGACGGGCAGCTCTACATAGAGAAGGACGGGGACAGGGAATACCTTGACACGATGTGGGTCTATTACACAGACGGCACATTCGAGCAATACGTTGAAGGCGATGATGATAAACTACTTCTCTTCAGCACCGGGACATATAAACTTGATGGCGGGGACTTCGTATTCGACGAAGGAGAAGTTGACTACGGCGACATAACAATCGAGAGGGACAAAAAGTATCAAAAGGGGAAACTCTCAGAGTACTTTTCATCACACACCTATGACCTCGGCTCTCTCGGCTTTGTCCAGCTCTATGCTCTTGATGAGCGTGATTCCAGACGCGTGGAGGCTGTCTTCTACGGCCTCGATAAACAGCTCTTCATAGAGTGGGACGGAGACAGGGAATACCTTGACACTATATGGATTTACTATTCAGATATGAGCTTCGAGCAATATGCGTCGGTTGATGACAAGATGATTCTCTTCAGCTCAGGTACTTACGCTTTTGAGGACGGCGGTGACTTTATCTATGAAGCTGAAGAAGATGATTGCGGTGATATCAAAATCACACGCACTATGAAGTATTCGGCCGCTGAAGGGCTGGAGGAATATGCATCAACGCATGTCTATGACCTCAACTCTCTCGGCTACATCCCGATTACAGCTCATATATGATGTAGGAGCATTTGTTCTTCTTCCAGATCCTTATTTATATTTTCAAAGCACCGTTTTTAAGGTAAGCTTGTCCTGAGGATTTGAAAGTGCAGGAACTCACGATTAAAAGGTTGGAGGATACCCTCCGTAGCGACAGCGGAATAACAATACTAAGAAGCAGGTCTGCCGCGTTTGTGTTGACATTCTTTTACAACACCTTCTACCTCGAGAGCCTATCATCCCTTCCTTATGACGAATTTGCATTGAGGCTTGAAAACTTTATTTCCCTTAACGAAGATAATGAAGCAGAGCTCGAGGAGGATATACTTTCAGAGTCACCCGAAGATACTCTCTTTTGTGCAAAGAACATTTCCGACAGAGTCCGTACATATATTGAAAGCTGGCTTGGGGAGAAGAAAAGATATATAAGAAGGTACCGTAACAGCGAAAAGGTTGATGTAATCGAGCTCGACAGTGCCGTCTCGAGACTCATGCCCTTCATTGCGAGAATTCTCAACAGCGACACAATTGCAACAGAAAGCTCCTTCAACTACATCCTTACACAGCTCAAGAGCCTTGCCGACAACATGAACGGGGACCCGAAGAAGAGGATAGCGGAGCTCGAGCGGGAGATACAAGAGAAGGAAAGGGAAAAGAAGGAAATCGAGAGGACAAACACTGTCAAAACCTTCGACAGACGTAAGACCCTCGAGTATCTGAGAGACCTCGAGAACAGGGGACGTGAGATACTCTCGGACTTTGCACAGGTTGAAGACAACTTCAGAGATATCATGAACAAGATTGCCGAGAAGCAGGCGGAGGGCGATTCAACAAGGCGTAAGATTCTCGGCTACACACTCACACTTCATAAGGAGCTCTACGCATCCCCCCAGGGACAGTCCTTCGATGCATTCTGGGCCTACATGATGAGATACAGCGACGACAGAATCACCGAGCTCTGCCGTGAGATAGAGATGCTTTTGAAGAAAGAGGATATTGAGTATGACGACTCATTCCTCATCTCACTCAGAAAGACATTCTATACGGCGGGAAAGAGAATTGTCGACAAAAACTCGATTCTAGCCGAGAGAATGAGCAGGGTCATGGCGCAGAGGACGATGAGCGAAAGAAAAGGCTTCGAGGACCTTGTTGCAAAAATAAAAGAGAAGAGTGCGGTATTGAAGAACAACGAAAAGGCGCAGGCGGGAATAGAAATGTCGCTCTTCACTCAGCCGGATCTTCTCTTTCCTCTATCCAGAACACTCAGGTTCGAAAAGGAAGATAATGTAACCCTTCCAATTCTCTTTGAAGACAACAACGACAAGAGTGCCGTCCTTTCCCTCAAGAGCGAGTTCCATGTGGATGAGAAGGCCCTTGATGACAATATAAAACGCTTCTTCAAAGAAAGCGGCAGAGAGAGTTTTACACTCTCCGAACTTGTCTCCCGTTTCCCGATAACAAAGGGGCTGGAGGAGATAGTCACCTATGTAACCATTGCCCAGAAGAGGGAGAAGAACGCCGTAAATACGGAAAGGGAAGAAGAGATTCTCTATTCGTGGAACGGGCGGGACTACTCAGTAAGATTACCGGAGGTTAGATTTTATGCCGAATGAAAAATCATGGAGCGCAGTTGCAATCAAGCTCCTGAAGGGCCCTGTATATAAAAAGAAGGAAAAGAAGGAAATCTGGGACAGCCTTCTTACATATAAGTCATCCCTGGACGAGTACTTTGCCGTTCTGGGGCTCAGGGTTTTTCTCGAGACTGTCGACGGCTATGCTTTTTTAGAGGAAATCGGGGAAAACCTCGAGAGGGGAATGGAGGATGAAGATACGGAGGGAGAGATCAACACTGGAACAAAACTTCCCCACCTTATTAAAAAGACTCCGCTTTCCTATTCCCAGAGTATGCTCTGTGTCCTCCTGAGATATGAAATCGAGAAGTATGAGATGAGCCAGTCGGAGTCCGACTCTGCAATAATGCGTAAAAGCGAGATAGCGTCTCTCTACAGGAGCTTTACAAAGGACAAGGCCGATGAAGTGAAGGCGATGAAAAGCCTCGATTCGACGCTGAGGTCATTCTGCCGTCTTACATTCCTCTTCGCTTCTCCTGATGCACTTTCCGAGAGCGAGATAAGCGACGATGCAGAGTTCGAGCTCAGTCCAATTCTTAAGGCTAAAATCGACACGGTATTCATGAAGGAGCTTCTTCAAAAGATGAATGACAGCATCAAGAGTGACGAGCGCGATATGTTCAAGGAGGATGGTGAGAAATGAGGGACCTTTTTTCAGATAACAACTCGGGCTACAGGCTGAAAACGCTCCAAATCTATAACTGGGGAGTCTTCGATAAAAAGACTGTCACCTTCTCCTTTGATGACAAATCGACAATCCTGACGGGTCTCAACGGGTCGGGTAAGACAACGACGGTCGACGCAATCCTCACTCTTCTCATTCCGCCCAACAAGCGTTTTTACAACCTTTCCTCAGAGAGCGGCAAGAAGAGGGAGAGAGACGAGAAGAATTACACCCTCGGCGCCTACGGAGTCAAGGCCGACGAAGAGGGAGAGGGAGTCGGAAAGTACCTTAGAAAGAAGAACGAGGTCATTTCGATACTCAATGGAATATTCCATGAGGAGACGAGTGACCGTTACCTCTCGCTTCTGCAGGTAAGGTATTTCTCCTCCGAGGAGCTTAAATGTCTCAAAATCATCACGGAGAAGGAGTTGAGGATTGAAGACATTACCCTGATTCTCGCCGAGAACAATACTCAGATAGCGCAGAACAGCAGGTGGGTTAATGTTCTCAAGGAAAAAGTGGGCTCGAGGCTCTTCGATTCATTCCTGCAGTATCAGAACTTCTTCATGGATAAGTTCGGCTTCCGCAGCGACAACGCGTTAAAGCTCTTTTCGCAGACGGTGGGCCTCAAGGTCCTTGGCGACATAACGTCATTCATCAGAATGTATATGCTCGAGGATAATAGCCCCGTTGAGGAGTTTGAACAGGTCAACAGGGACTTTGCCCATGTCACATCCCTCGAGAGAGAGATAAGAAAGATATCGAAAGAGATAGAGTTTCTGGAGAAAGTTGTAAAAGCCGGGGATGAGTACAGTGCGGTTCTAGCAAAGAAGCAGAGTATTCTCACAGAGCTCGAAGGTCTTGAGTGCTGGTTCATCCTCCACGCATTGAGGCTCTCCGGTGAGGAAATTAAAGTAAAGAAGGAAGAGCTGGAGTCGATAGATAAGAAAATCGAAGCCAACGCTACGGAAGAGGAGGCGAATGACAAAATCATCATTTCTCTTCAGAGCGACGACAGGGCAAGGATTATAAAGGACCTTACCTCAGAAGTTGAAAGAGCTGAAAAAGAAGAGAAAGAGAAGCGCCAGAGGGAAGGCGAATACAACAGAATCGTCGCGGATTTGAAAAAACTCGGGGTATCGTTCAAAGTTGTTGAAAACAGGGACGACTATATATTCAACCTGAATTCCACTCCCGAAGCGGAGGTGGCTGTCAAAGCCGACAAGAAAATACTCGAGGAGAACAGGGACAATCTTATAAGAGAGACCGACGCCCTCGAGCGGGATATAAAAAGTATAAAAGAAGAGATAGAAAGCCTCGAGAAGAGGGAGAACAACATCCCGTCGGCGCTCATTGCATTGAGGGAGAGAATATCGTCGAGTATCGGTATTCCGATTGAAAAGCTTCCTTTCCTCGGGGAGGAGATTGTCGTCAGGGACAGTGAAGATGAGTGGAAAGGGGCAGTTGAAGCTCTCCTTCGTGATGAGGCTCTCCTTCTCATTGTCTCCCCGGAGGACGAGAAGGCGCTGACGGCATATCTTGAGGAGAACGACCTCGGCGACAGGATAGGTTTTATAAAGAGAGAGGAGATGATAAGGGTAAACGCTTCCTCTGATCTGTTAGAAAAGATTGAGATAAAGGAGAAGGACAATCCTTATTCGGGCTGGATCGGTGATTATCTTGTAATGAAATTCCCTCATAAGTTCTGTGATAGCAGAGAGGATTATGAGAAAAGCGAATACGCCGTCTTAAAGTCGGGACTCGTCAAAACCGTCGATACAGTAATAAAGGACGATAGAATAGACCCCTTTACAAAGAAAGCGCCCTGTTACCTGGGATGGTCGAACAAGCAAAGGCTTGAAGAGCTCAATGACTCTCTCTACACAATGCGTGATGAGAGGGAGGCCTTTTCCATCAAGATGGATATTCTTAAAAAGAACATCTCGGATAGAGATTTTGCCTTGAAAAAACTTGATGACCTCTCGCGCTTTACGTCCTACGACGAAATCGACAGGCCTCAGGCTCTCAGAATCCTCAACGAGAAAAGGAAGGCGAAGGATGACTTTGTCGCCTCCAATCCCGATATGGAGGAAAAAGAGAGAAGACTTGATGCCGCCATCGAGAAGAAGAGGAGACTCAAGGCTGAATACGGTGCGCTTTTCGAAGAGAAGGGTAAGAAGAGCGGCGAACTCTGTACTCTCGAAGAAAGCTATTCAAAGTTTGAAAAGAACAGAGATAAAGCGGATGAAAGCGAAAAGATTGCCGCCTTCGTTGCACTCAACAGCACCGCTCTCAAGTACGATTCTCTCGACTCCATCATTCTTCTTTATTCAAGACTGAAGAGTACGATTGAGATAGAGCTCGAGAAGAAGAGTAAGGAGTGCACGGAGCTCGAAAGAAGGACCGAGAGCAGCATGTCCTCGTTCTTGAATCCTCCGAGAAATGTTATCGAGAGTGATATCGACTGGAGCGGGGAGTTCAGTTCCCTTGTTCCCGAGGTGTCATACTATGAGGACTTCAAAAAGCTGTACTTCAGGAAAAAGGATGAAGATATGACATCCCTCAGGGATGACTTCAACCTCTTTCTGGAGAAAACACTCTCCAATGTCATTGTTAAGCTTGCCGAGGCTCTCAACAGCTGGGAGAGGGAGATAAACGAGGCGGTTCTTATTCTCAACAGAAACCTCATGCGCATTCCTTTCAATAGAGAGCTTAAGTCCCACCTCAGGCTTGAGGCAAAGAGAGCGGGAGATAAGGACTATCAGACATTCCGCAGGATGTTGACGGCAGCCATCCCGGATAAGTTTGACCTAATCAGAAGCGACGCGGAGGGGCGGAAGACAATCTACGGCGAAATCAAGAAGTTTCTCGATAAGTACAACAGTGATGAGAAGCTGAAGCACAAGGTGCTGGACATAAGAAACAACTACCGCTTTATCGTATACGAGGACAATACAGAGGGTAACATCTCCACCTATTCAGATACAGCAGCACTCTCGGGCGGTGAGAAGGCCAAGCTTACGTATACAATCCTTGCAGCAGCGTTATGCTATCAATACAATCTCGACAACGAGGACGAGAAGAGGAAGGGACCTTTCAGATTCGTCATCCTCGACGAAGCATTCTCGAAAAGCGATGCCAACAACAGTATATACGCTCTCGAGCTCTTCAAGGAACTTGACCTCCAGCTTATGGTCGTAACGCCGCGTAACGGAATAAATCTTGTCGAGGGCTACATCAACTCGCTCCATCTTGTTGAGAAGAACGAGGTGACAAACACATCAAGCGTAAGCAGTATGACGATAGAGGAGTACAAGAGAGCATAATGAAGGGGATTGTTGATGATATAAAACGAAGTGCGCTCAATAAATATAAGGAGTTTCTGCGCTCAGTTTCGTCGACCATCCTTCTTTCTATTCCGTCGTCCTTCTTTCCCTGGACATATAAGGGAGCAAAGGGTAGAAGGAGTGACTCCTATGATACTGCACTTTCTCTCTTTTCAGAGCTATATGCCTCCTCGAAGGAGAAAACCGGTAAGGGGTACAGCCTTGTTAGAGAGAAGGTGAATACACGCTCCTACGGGGAACAGACGATAATAAAGGAGATAGTAATCTACACAAGAGAAGACTATCTCTTTTTTATAGGAAAGGAGAAGGAATATCCGCGCTTTATCTCGTCCCTCGAGGAGCTTAAAGAGTGCTTTCTATCACATTCCTTTGATTTATCATCGCTGAATGAGTGGGTATATCAGAACCTTGATGCTCTTCAGGAGAAGAGGTATGACGGCTACTTCAAATCACTCTTCTCCGTCCTTATGTGGCTGATGGAAAATCCATTCTCCAATCTCTACATAAGGGAGATACCTCTCCCCGTACACACCAAATTCATCGAAGAGAACGAGAGTGTCATCCTCTCGCTATACCATGCCGTTACAAAGAAAGAGATGGCGTCATCTTTTGAAGATACCTTCGGACTGAAGAAGAAGGAAGCTCTCATAAGATACAGAATGAAGAACTCGAAAGAGGAGACGGGACTGAGAATGGGGGACTTCAAAAAACTCTATCTACTCGAGGACTTGAACAATATTAGGCGCGTTTATGTCGTCGAGAACGAAATCGTCTACCTCACATTCCCTCTTCCCGATGATGCGATTGCTATCTTCGGAGGGGGCTTTGCTTCAGCGCTTCTTTCGAAAGCCGAGTGGCTTAACGATAAGGAATTGTACTACTTCGGGGACGAGGACGAGCACGGCTTTGAAATCCTTGCTATTTTCCGTTCTTTCTTCCCTCACACAAAGTCTTTCCTTATGGATGAGAGAACTTACCTTGACCATAAAGAATACGCAGTGAAGGGAAAGAGCGCGACTCAATCTTATGACAGTTACCTCTCTGAGGAAGAGATGAAAGTGCTTTCGTCCTTAAGAAGTAACCCGGAGAAGGGAAGACTCGAGCAGGAGAGGATCAGCGTCAGCTATATCAAAGACCACCTTTGAAAGGCATTGATTTTGGAGTAGTATTGTCGCGTTGCGGAGGCTTATATGGAGAGTGAAAATACAGAGGAGAAGAAGAACGGGGGAGTGAAGAAGGTCTTTACATAAAATTATGCAAGAAAGATGCCAACGCCTTCAGGCTGGCATATGAATTGCAATCTTTGTTCTTTTAACTGTTGATAAACTCCGCTAATTTCTTGTATAATAAAGTAATAGATAACGCAGCAAGAGACGCAAAGAACGCCCGGATAGCCGGGGCAAGAGCGGCAACCTTTCTT
>CAVIUT010000057.1:0-12514 GCA_963646155.1 Eggerthellaceae bacterium
GACAGACGATGCAATTGTCTTCAAAGCTTCATACGGCGCGGGAATATTCAAGAGCGTATATAACTGTCTGGTAAAGGACTCTATGGTATCAGGATATGACGCGGGATCTGTTATTGCGGGGACATACACTGAGAACAAACTTGTTGCAACTGACAAAGACGGTCCGACAGCGAGAGTCAAATTCGGAACGGAGTCGACATGCGGCTACAACAGAGTTACAATCGACGGCGTTTCGTTCAAACGCTCAAGAGGATTTTCAATCGAAGCTGTTGACTCGAGCGATGTACACGACATCCTCTTTGTAAACGCAGTAATGGAAGACATCTCGTCATCACCCATTTTCATCCGTACCGGTAACCGTGGCCGCTATCCCGTGACAGGAAATACAACAGACGATATAGTCAACCAGAAAAACAATATAAGGCTGACAAATACCGGCTGGATTATTCCACAAAACAGCATTGATAATAACTATAAATATAGTGAGTACCCCGCCCTGTCTTATTACCCTGTACCCTCATATAATCTATACGGCGCCGAAATGTCGAACGGCGTGAAGATTCCCGTTATCGACAGCAATAATCCCCTGAAGATAAACACTTCAAACTTCTCAGAAGAAAACGGAAGGTACTACCTCAAGAAATGGGAAAACGGCAGCTACATAACAGACTACTCAAGGGAGATCACGGAGAAGGAGAAAGCATTATATGCCGATGCCGCAGCCTCATCAAAGCCTGCATCAGCCTACAACATTGCAATATTCAATATCAGCGTCAAGAATGCAGATCCGCGCTATCCGATAATCCTCTCCGGCCTTGTCGACTCACTATTGAAGAACATAACAATCAACGATGTCTCAATTGAATACCGCGGTGGATTGAGGATGATTGATGCTGTCGAGCAGAAGCAGATCTCGACAAAGTGGAGCTACACGCAATATATGACAAAGCCGAATGTGCAGAGCCTACCGTGGCTCGTAAATACTTTCTTTACAAAGAACAATGCACTCCTTCCGAGAGTCGACTGGGATGAGGAGAAACAAGGTTGGTTTGACGACCCGTACAACGTTCCCGAGATGGCGGGAGAATACCCCGAGCCGTCTATCTTCGGTATCCTTCCGTCTTACGGAATGTATCTGAGGCACACAGAGGACATAACAATAGAGAACGTGAAACTGGGCTACATAATCGAAGACGAAAGACACGCCGTTGTTCTCGATGACTGCCACAGTGTCACATTCAATTCCTTAGACGCCGAAAGCAAGAAAGACGTAAAGAAAGTCGCACTAATTAGCAACAACTACAAACGAAAAACAGGATTTGAGTTTGTTCCCGACTACCCGTATATATCAACGACGAATAGTGAGATATCCGGCATCGAAACATCCGACATCCTCTTCTGGACGGTAAACGCCCCCGAGAGAGGAACACCGTCCGACTCGCTCTACCCCTACCCGACTGTTGCAGATATAACTAAAGGCTATTACTACAGCACCAAACCGTGGACATATAACGAGAAAGATTACCCACTCCCCGTCACCGTATACCGCCCATTCTTCGAAAATGCAGTAGATGTTACAATAAAGAGTGGAGAAGGCCTTACGTTGACAATATCTGCAAGAAATCCGGGCGTTGAAACAGAAGGAATCAAGAATGCGGAATTAGTAGACGAAAGTCTTATCTATTCGGCCTCAAATCTTCCTATTAGTGCTACTTTCAATCCAGAAACCCACACACTGACATGGCCTAGTCCGGAAAAAGGAGATTATAGTGTAACGTTCACCATCGACGACGGCATAATACCCGTGGAGAAGAACATAAAGATTACCGTTTTATGACTGGGAGAAAATCGATAACATAAGCATAAAATTACTCCGCGCCTTAGCGCTCGAAAGTTGACAACCCAGCTCAAAAGCTGTAACTTAGAATTAAGATTAGACGCCACAAGGCAGCTGGTCAAATAAAACGTTTAATTATTGTCCCGCTTCTTCGACTTTAAGCGGGATTTTATTTTGCTTAGGAGATCGAACAAATAGTCGACTACTTCAAGTAACAGAAGAATAATCTTCAATATCTTGATAAAGCTCATAATATCACCCCCTTTACATCCATAGGACTTGAGGAGGCCGGGCCTCCTCCATAGATGATTATAACTATGAATTTGACCAGCCGCCTGCTGTTGCAGCGTCACCTTATTGCTAAGGTAGTTTAATACTATCACAAGGCTTGGACTTAGTTCTACAGCAATAAACTAATTTTACTTTAAAAGTTACCAATATTTCCTGGATAATAAATATCTCACTCTATTTCTCCGAGCACATGATGGCTTTTACAGATATAGGCTCACTATCCAAATCATTACTCCACATCGTAAATCTTCAAAGGTTTCAACATCATTACGCAGAATCATCATCAAGTCGGGACAAATTACTGTTGAATATTCACGATAACAATAATCTCTACATCCGCCAGCTGGAACAATCCTCATTGAAAATAATCAATTCTTTGTCTTTTAAGAAAATTCTCAATATTGTGTGCCACAAGATATTTACAACTCAATACGAAAGCTGTAGCCTTATTAAGGATTAGACGCCGCAAGGCAGCTGGTCAAGAATTTGGAATTTTATTTATCCCGCTTCTTCGACTTTAAGCGGGATTTTTGCTTGTTCAAGAGTTCGTAAATATTATCTACAATCTCCAGGAGAAGAAGAATAAAGTCCACTTGCTTTCACCTTAGAATTTGCGGAGATCAGGCCTCCTTCATAGATGAAACAGTGTATTCAGCCTGTTGCCTTTTTCGGTGTTTTTACTCTTAAAATAATCAGTTATTGACCCATTAATTAACCTAGTTGTCAATTTATAAATAATTTTCTTTTTGTCTATTTTGTTTCATAATTTTGTGACTCTATTCCTTTTATATTTCCTTATTGGCGGCAGTGTCAGTTTTTTCGCCAAAAAGAGAAAAGAATAATGGTTTAATCAATGGCGATGATGTAGCATACATGTGGAGGATACAATGTTTCATATTCTTGTTGTGGATGATGATAAGCATACAAGGATGCTCCTTGAGGCCGTGCTCAAAAACGAAGGATTCACCGTCACTGCGGCTGAGGATGGAGAAGAGGCTCTTTCTTTAATGGAAAAAGAACACATAGACCTTGTTGTTCTCGACATCATGATGCCGGGCATGGACGGCTATGAATTTACGGAGACAGTGAGAGACAGCGGAAGCAACCTTCCGATTTTAATGCTTACAGCCAAGCATCAGAGGCCAGATGAGAAGAAAGGTTTTCTGGTTGGAACCGATGACTATATGACAAAGCCGGTAGATGAAGAAACACTTGTTCTCAGAATAAAAGCACTCCTGAGGCGCGCACAGATTGTCAACGAGAAGAAAATCATCATCGGTGATGTAACTCTGGACTACAATTCATTCACAGTTACAAAGAACGGAAAGACGCAGGAACTTCCGCAGAAGGAATTCCTACTTTTATACAAACTCCTCTCCTACCCCGGACAGATTTTCACAAGAATACAGCTTATGGATGAAATCTGGGGCTCCGACAGCGATACGGGCTGGGAGACAGTTACGGTGCATGTAGGAAGACTCAGAAAGAGATTCGAAGGCTGGAAGGAATTTGAAATCATGGCCGTCAGGGGTATCGGATATAAGGCGATAAAAAAAGTATGACTAAGAAAGAGCGCAATGAGAGACTGGAGCTGGCACTGCTGTTGTCGATAATCGTATTTGCGATCAACGGCAGTGCAATGGTTATCACATACTTCATACTCTTCATCCTGGCGAAAATCGGGATTATCAAGGTAATTGAGGGCCAGATCGGGGTGCTCGACGTATCGGTTTTCGTATTCTGCTCGAGTCTTGTCATCGGCTTCATCCTATCGAACTCGATGGGAAAGGTTCCGCTGAAGCCTTTCAACAGGCTTATATCTCAATTGAACAGGCTCGGTAGTGGAGATTTTAGTGCTCGTCTTTATTTCCGTAAGCCCATAAACTCCCATCCCCTTTTCAAGGAGCTTGAAACGAGCTTCAACAACACGGCCGAAGAACTTGAGCATAACGAGATGCTGAGTAATGATTTCATCAACAACTTCTCCCACGAGTTCAAAACCCCGATAGTGTCGATTGCAGGCTTTGCTAAACTGTTGAGAAAGAAGAACCTGTCGGATGAAGAAAGGGAGGAGTACCTATCAGTCATAGAGGAGGAGTCGCTCAGGCTCTCGAGGATGGCTAACAATGTGCTGAATCTCACGAGAATTGAGAGTCTGACGATTCTGAGAGATATCTCATCCTTCAACCTCTCGGAGGAAATACGGTCGGCAGTAGTTCTCCTGGAGGAGAAATGGACAAAGAAAAACATCACCATGGATATGGACTATGATGAATACACCATCGAAGGGAACAGAGAGCTTCTAAAGCAGGTGTGGATTAACCTCATCGACAATGCAATCAAGTTTTCCTATGAAAATGAGCCGATTGTCATAAAAATAGAGGAAAATAATTCTTATATATCCGTTTCGCTATCAAACAAAGGAAACGACATATCTCCCGAGGCATTGAAGCACATCTTCAACAAGTTCTACCAGGAAGATAAGTCACACTCGATGGAAGGTAACGGAATAGGACTCGCCGTCGTGAAGAAGGTATGTACACTTCATAACGGCACCGTCACTGTCAAAAGCGGGGAAGGAACGACGACTTTCGTCGTCACCCTTCCTCAAAAACACCCCGATTGAATCAATGAGAGAGCACAGCGGTATCTCTCGTCAAGCTTCTTCATTCCATTGTCATAACCCTCGCTGAAGCCGTTTTCGCGCTCGTAGTCCCTTATGGTGCTGACAAACGGCCTTAGGGGGTTTTTGGCGTTTTTGCCGGAGGCTTTCACTGCATCATCCTTTATTCTCATGAATGACAGAAGTGTTGAAAACGGAAATCTGTAGCCGCACATCCACTCGTAGCCGTCACGGTAAGAGGTAGGCTTAATGGAGGATGTAAGAGAATCGAGGTAAGCTTTATCACCTTTATAGACGACGCCGTCTATGTCGCTGTTGTAAATCTGGACCTTGTTGAGAATATCGACATCGGAGGGAGTAAGAGTAATAATGCTATCCCCAACGCCATCATAAACTGCAGGGTCATAAAGCATGAACGCCCTCGTCGGCGAAACGGGAAGAATCATCACCGTCCCACGTAGGTCATAATTCTTATCGACAAACTTTGTCCTCACAAACCGCTTCTCGAAATAAGGGTTCATCACATTGAATGCCGAAGGTCCTATTATGAAGGTCTTTCCCTCCGGGGCATCAAGAAGGACGGGCTTGAGGTCCATAAGCTCGATTGAATCAAACTCCACGAAGTTGAGAACACGGGAGAAAAAACTCTGGCAGAGCTTCACGTATTCTTCATCCATAATATAGTAGTCAATGCCCTTGAGCTCAAATAGTTCTTTTGCCGTCTGTCTGGTCCCGTACATGAGGTAATCAATCTTATTGAAGAGGGGAAGACGTGTATGCTGGAAAAGAAGCGACTGCCGCGCGGCCTCCGTAGCCTCATGAAACATATTCACCCTGCCCTCTCTCAGTAAAGAGAGCGTCAGAGAGAAATAGCCCTCGATAATCTCTGCTTTTTCACTATCCCTACTGCTGACTGAGGGATAATCAAAGTAATAGAGGGAGTCTATTTTCCGCTTTCCACTCTCATCCTTATGTATGGGGTTGTATAAATCGACACTCTCTCCGTCATCCGACCATGCACGGGTCAAATCACGCTGTACATAGTAGTTTCTATATTTCATAACTTAGCTCACTTTTAAACTTACCATCCATTCCGAGAAGAGAAGAAGCATAATTTAACTTGTCGGCCATTTTCTCTCCCATATCTTTATAGCGTCTTTTATTCAGCATTTTGTCGTGCTCACGCATACTCACAACATAATCTCTCAGTGGTTTTTTGGCATTCTTCGAAATGTTCTTTTGTTCCTCATCCTTTATCTTCATTATCGAGAGAAGCATGCTTATAGGATAACGTGCAGCAGTAAACCATGCGTATCCTGACCGGAATGGAGTATCTGAAATCTTATCCTTGAGTGAATCGAGATAGGAAGTATCAAGTCCGGAGTAGACAACCCCGCCGTCAATATCGCTGTTGTAGATTTCGGCAGTGTTTATTCTGTCGACATCATCTTCGGAGAGTACTGCTTTTCCGTCAGTGGCATCAACATCATAAAGAAGCGAGTCATAGAGCATCACGGCCGTAGAAGGAGAGACGGGAAGAACCATCACTGCTCCCATAATATCGTAAGGCTTGTCTTCAATTTTAGCAGACGCATACCTTTTCTCGAAATAAGGGTTCATCATAATGACAGGAGTGGCACCGACAACGAAGCTTCTGCCTAGTGGCGCCGAGAGAATAACTCCCTCTAAATCGAGCATCTCCAGCGTTGATGAAAAAGTGCAGTCTGCCATACTTTCCAGATGGCCCTTTAATACTTCAAAATCTTTCTCTACAACTGTGAAATAACTGCGGCCTTTGTATCTATTCAGAAATTCGAGAGTCTTGGGCCCCATGCACCTCGAGTAATCCTCTTTGAAGAAAGAAGGTGTTCTCAAATACTGGAACATGAATGATGTGCGCGCTTTCAAATTTAAGCTTTCACGCTCATAGACATTCTCACCGTCTTCAATTTCCTCAATGCTCTCTAAAAAATAATCGTCGTTGTTATTGACCATAGCCGGAACAACAGGCGGCATATCATGAAAGAAGAAGTAATATAATTCCTCTATCTCTGTATTTTCCGTTCCCGTTTTGTCTACCGGATTATACCAGTTGACCCTCCTGCCGTCGGAGGACCACCTTTTCAAAAGATCACGATTCACATAAGTGTTTTTAAAATCAATAGTCTCCATAAAAACCTCCTCAATAGAATAACCCAAATACATCGTTCTTGAAAGATGAAACATTGCTCCTCAAAGTGTGAGCTTTTATACATATTGCACTTGAAAGGGAAAAGAACTTATCATTTTCGAATGGAAGAAAAGAATAAAGACAAAAGCGGTGTTCTCTACGGCTTCCTCGCCGTCATTTATGCCGTCATTCAATATGGATGGACTGCGACTGTCACAGTGTATTACAGAGAAAAAGGCGTTCTGGAGTTTGTCAGCACCACCGACGGGTATCTTCCGCTCTTCTTTTCAAATCTCCTTCTTTCCCTTCCGATGGCTTTTGTCTTCATAGGGTCGAAAATGAGGTACCGCAGGAACTTCGGAGAAGAGCTGGAATATGTAAAGACAGACAGGTACGTATTCACGCTCCTTTTGACGACCATCTATACATTCATGCTTCCCCTCGGCGTTGTTGTCTCCTCAAGTCCGACAAAAGGCGCTTATGCATGGTTCTACTACATATTCTTCATATCATTCTTCGAGGAGTTCTTATATCGCGGTCTTATCCCGACATATATGGAGCGCTCGAACCTTCCGAAGGTCCTGATATATATTCTTCCGTCGCTTTTCTACGCCCTCTATCAGACGGCGCTTCCCTTCGGAAGAAGCGGCTTCAGCGTTGAGGTATTGATTACGACAGTTCCCAATATAGTCCTTTCGATTGCGCTTCATTATCTATTGTATGCCGCAAAGAAATGGTCGGGTGCGATGTGGCTTCCGATTATTCTCCACGCAATCATCGAGTTCTCGATATACCTAGTTTTCCTCCAGTAGAATTCTGTCTGTATTGAGAGCAGTTCCCGATGCCTCTTTGAACTTAATCAGTAAATCTCCAACCTCAAGTTTATCTCTTTCGTCCCCTGTGGTGTCGTAGACAATACGTCCCCTGTTCATCATTATCGTCCTGTTGCCGTAGTCCAACGCCGTCTGCATATTGTGGGTGATCATAAGGCAGGTTATCCTGTTCTCCCTCACGATATCGTCAGTGATTTTCATTATCTTCTCGGCACTTTGAGGGTCGAGAGCGGCAGTATGCTCGTCAAGTAGAAGTAGAGAGGGAGGATTTATCGTCCCCATAAGAAGTGTAAGTGCCTGTCTCTGGCCCCCCGAGAGAAGACCCACGGGGCTCTCCATCCTGTCCTCGAGTCCCATACCGAGGAGGGAAAGACGCTCTCTGAACTCAGTCCTCTCCTTCTTTGTTATACGGCTCAGCCATCCTCCCTTTCCTGATGAAAGGAAGAGATTCTCCTCTATAGACATTCCGGGAGCCGTCCCCTTCATCGGGTCCTGAAAGAGCCGTCCTATACGCTTACTTCTCTCGTGGGAAGGAAGGAAGGTTATGTCTTCGCCGTCGAGGATGATACGGCCGCTGTCAGTAAGGAAATTACCGCATATTGCATTGAAGAGTGTCGATTTACCCGCGCCGTTTGCTCCGATAATCGAGATGAAGTCGCCGTCGTTTACAGAAAGCGATACACCGTCGAGTGCCTTCTTTTCAAAGGGATTACCCTTATTGAATGTCTTTGAAATATTTTCAAGCCTGAGCATTCCGTCTCTCCTTTCTTCCGTCCATCACCCTCTTGTACTCGGGGTATCTTTTCTTGAAGTACGGTCCAGATATCGCAATGATTACGATTATCGACGAAACAAGCTTCAGCGAGTATGCAGGAAGGTTGAACCTGAGCGCGATTGTATATACAAGCCTGAATATTATTGCCCCGAGTACCATGCCTGTAGCTCTTTTAAGAATACTTCCCTTTCCCATGAACGTACGTCCGATGAGAAGTGACGCCAGGGCTATGGTAACCATCCCCGATCCGATATTTACATTGACACTCTTCTCCTTGAAGGCTAATAGCGCACCCGAGAGCGCCGTAAATGATGACGATATACTCAGTCCTACGATAGTCGTGAATGCAGGGTTGATTGAAGACGATGAGACCATGAACGGATTGTCTCCAGTAGCCCTTATTGCGAGGCCGAGCCTCGTACGGAGGAAGAAGACAAGAAATAGGACAACTAAAGCAGCAAAAACAAATGCAACAACTATTCTATAATAATCGCCCCCGATAATCCTCTTCGCGAGGGTAAAGACAGTCTCCGTCTTATTGAGGTTGAGAATACTCGAGCCCCCCATAATTGCGATGTTGATTGAATAGAGCCCCGTATTTACGATAATCCCTGCAAGAAGGCTGTCGATTCCCATCTTTGTCTGGAGTAGTGCCGTAATAAAGCCCGAAAGTGCACCGGAGAGGAGAGCCGCAGGAAGCGCCAGGTGCGGGTGCCCCGAAAGCGCCGTGACGGACGCGACGACAGCACCGAGAGTGAAGGCGCCGTCTGTCGAAAGGTCACATACGTTCAGCATCGAATAGCTTAAGAAGAGCGCAAGGACCGTCAGTGAATTAATGAGGCCGAGCTCAACAGCCGTGGCGAATAATTGAATTATCTCCATCAGAAACTCTCTGCTGTATCGATGAATTCAAGATTCGTGCAATATGGTTTGAAAAGAGATGTTATTTCGTCTTCCGTATAACCGAAACTTGTCATGACTTCCCTGTTTACAGTTGCTGTTCCATTGTCGAATGTGAGAACAGGGATTGTGGAAGGATCTTTCTTATCGAGAAGAATCTGCTCGACAAGGAGAGAGGTATCATAACCGAGCTCTATGTAGTCGACGCCGTAGCCGAGGAATGCTCCGTTGAGGGCGAATGAATCAGCGCCCGCAAAGTGAGGAATGCCGGCCTCCATCAGGCTTTCATATATTGCAAGCTCAGCTGTCATGACTGTGTTGTCGCTGGGTGTGAAGACTGCCTCGACGCCCGATGCGATGAGGGACGAAGACGCAAGAATAACCTCATCAACTGTTGTTCCTGTCTTCTCGACAATCTCAACGCCGTGGGAAGAGAGTATCTCGCGTGCACTCTTGAGTGCGGTAACCGAAGAGTCCTGCCCTGCATCATATAATAGTCCAACCTTCTTAATATCGCTGTTGTAGGCAAATATGAGGTTGATTATTGCATTGGTATCTAGATAATCGCTGCTTCCAGTAATATTAGCCCCGGGAGCAGAAAGCGACTCGACAAGCCCCGCACCCACCGGATCCGATACTGCAGCAAAGACAACAGGAATATGGTTGTCTTCAGTCTGCGCCTGCATTGCCATTGCAACAGGAGTTGCAACTCCAATCATCAAATCGACTTTCTGTGCAATGAAGGACGATATAATCTGGCTCAGGACATTCGCGTCCCCGTTGGCGTTGTCGTAGAGAACGGTGATTGTTACTCCCCTTCTTTTTTCAATGTCACTGATTCCCCTCTGTATGTTTTCACAAATCTGATTAAGAGAAGCGTCATCAACATAATTACATAGACCAACCTTGTATGAGGAGGAATCCCTCTCTTCCTTCCCACCAAGTGCAAAAAGCGACGATAAACACAGTAAAGCTATAACTAAAACAACTAATTTCTTTTTCATTTCTTTCTCCTTGAATTAATATTTGTGGTTTTGATTAATAACTATACGGCGACCAGCGCCAGAGAAAGAATGATGAATAAAGCATGTTATCTCCTTGAGGATGCAATATTGTTACTATTTAAAGTAACATATGTCAATAGAAATATTATAAATAAACAAAAATTCCTCCGGCCGTAATATATAGAACCGAAGGAAATTTATTACAGAGCAAATAATTATGGAATAAAGTACAAGAGGTATGTACTCTCGCCGTCCTGAGGATGCTGTTCCTCGTTGTCCCAGTTATCAAGAACTGTTTTAAAGAAATCCGTTGCAGTCTGGCGCTCCGGAATAAAGCGTGTGTAACCACTGACCTCACGCTCATAGACGACATCAACTACACCAGAAAAGTCATCGTTGAATTCATATGTCGGCGCGGCAATTACAGTCTTTTCCTCAGTATTATGCTCCCAGCCGAGGTTTTTCAATACTTCATATGTAAATGCACCGTGGCACTCCCACTCACCGTCCTCTGTTTCAAATGCCACCTCTTCACTTGTCTCGTCATCCGTGGCGGCGCTCATTACTTCAATATTCACGGCATGGTCATAGTTGTCTTCATCAAGGTAATCGGAAAGATTATCTGCAGCATAGCCCGAGAAGCATGAATCAATTATAAGGACACAGTCGCACTTAAGGTAAGAGAGTGCTGTGAAAACCATATACATCTCAAGCGTTGAGCAGTCTGTGTAGTAGTTGTCAAGTGTGAATGCCGTTGCAAGGGTACCTGTCTGGTAGTACTCCTCACTTTTCTCCATATCATCAAGGATATTGTAGATTGTATCCTCTTCAACACCGAGGTAAGCAAGCCTGTCAATGACTGTATCTTCGGTCAATGTGAGCATGTCGAGAACCTCATTCATCTCCTCTCTTGATAGACTCCCGTTTCTGACATACGGCATAAGGATGTTCTCCATGTCGTAATTGGTGAATGCCTTCTCACTTCCGCCGTGTCCAGAATAGTAGACAATCAACAAATCATCGTAATCAAGGTCGGAGGAAAGTATAATCTCGTTTAGTACATTCTCCCCTGACGGGTATGTCGGCATATCCTTTATATCGAAATAATGGAAGTCGATGTTTCCCTTTCCGTTGTCGAGAGCCTCCAGTTTATCATAGACTTCCCCGAGCGTCTCCTCATCCATACGGTCAGAAACAAGATGACACCCATCATCACCTATGTACTCAGCCGTGTCCATGCTGTCGCTGTTTAAAGTTAAGAAAACCTCCTCAACGGCTTTCAAAAGTTTGAGATTTTTACTCCTGTCATAGACTTCAACCTCCACATAATAGTCACCGCTTCCCTCCTGAAGCATGAGAACACTCTCGAATTCAACGCCTTTGGCCTCCATAATATTCCCTATGGCTGCAGTCATCTCGGTGGCGTCATTTATAGTCCCGTTAAGAACCATATCTTCACTTGGAGTATTGGAGTAATCGATTCCGATTGAAATCATCCTGACTTTGTCAGGGGAAGCGAATAGAGACAATGCAAAAAGAATGCATAGAACAACAGTCAAAAGTCTTTTCATGTGAAATATCCCTCTTTATCTACACATAATATTATAAATCAGTGGTGATTATTCAACTTCAAGATTAGAAGATACCGTCTTTTCAAAGCATTAAAAAAGAAGTATCTCGCTTTCTGTACACATATGCCTAATAATTGAGAAAAAGGAGGAACGATGAAAAGCTTTGAAACACTACTTGCACTTGCAGCGATGCTCTCCAGAGTCGAAGGTGCAACAGTGCCCGAGATAAGAGAGAAGCTGGACTATGCTTCGCGCTCGTCAATCCACCTCGACTACGAGAACATTTTCAAGCACTTCAGTCTTGCCGTCTTCAAGAATCAAGATGAGAGGCGTGGACGGGAAGTTGTTTACATAAAATTATGCAAGAAAGATGCCAACGCCTTCATGCCTGGCATAAAGGAGGACACGGGAAGAAAGTACAGCACTCTGTACTGGGAACTGTGAAAGCAAAATTAAAACAGAACCCCAAAACAGTCGTACTCGATAAATCAATGCCGACGACAAAGCTCT
>CAVIUT010000058.1:0-12512 GCA_963646155.1 Eggerthellaceae bacterium
ATTGAATTATTTTATGAGAGGAAAGCAATAGTTCTAATTATGCGGGTATCTTAGGATAATCCTTCCAATTTTCTTTATTAGGAGAAAAATACAGGGTAAAATCGATAGTTGATGAAGTATTACAATAGAATAGCAGATATTGCACTGGAAGAAATTCTCCCCCTCAGGGGAGCCGTCCTTATTGAGGGAATCAAGTGGTGCGTTATGTGCAGTGAAACGTTATGTTAAGTCTCACTACACAATTCTTTAAACTATAAGAAAATCAAGTCTTAAACACTCAACATAATTTTTCTTCACTTTTAGAGTTGTTAAGAAGTTTCCCCAATATCATCAGGCATCATTCATACACGAACTATTCTCCTCATAGGGCAATTTCACGTTCTTAAAATCATTTACTTTTGGGTTCGTATATAGGTACAATTAATCGGAATTAGTAAAAACTCAAAATATAGGCTCTAGCTTTTAAGTAATCATCAATATTCAAATCAGTCTTATGAACGAATTGATGCGCCACTATAAAGTGCCACTCTTCCCTAGAAAGTCATATTGAACAGATATATTGCATTATATTATGTTGAGTAATTATTGGAGAAATTGTTTATTCTGCAAAGAAATATATTGAGTCTCTTAACATAATGTTTTACTCAACATAACACACCTTATGTTAACTTAACATAAGGTGCGGGAAGACAACAAGTGGCGGCCACAAAGCTCAGTCAGTCATAGATTTATCGATAGAGAAGGAGTCCGACAGAGCCGATGCTCTCGTATATGAAAATCCCGATAAACTCTTTTCTACCGGTAAGCCCATTCTAATTGATGAGTGTTGATAATGTGCTGAGCATTGTCTCTGGAAACTGATGACAGCCGAACATTTCTGTGAGGGCATGGATTAGCGCGAGAATCTTTCGCTCCTTTTGTGTCCTTATCTTCCGGCTCCTTTAAAGACGCGGAAGGCGGTTGTCCCGATTATGATGAGAAAAGTGGAGTGGAATTTTCAAAAACTCTATCATTTCGGGACAAAGAAGGAAAATTCCTTGATTCTGCTACCTCTTCATTTATTCTCCTCCGAGGAGGGTGAAAATGAAGAAAAGAATAAATGCAAATGTCTACACAGAGGGAAAGTTCGGGAAAGGGATAAGGGAAACACTTGATTGCGAAAATCCCTATCTATATTCCGATGGAAGGTATCCGACAAAGATTAAAGCATGCGACCTGGGGGAGGATTATATCAAAATACACAGCCGTGTTATCTGGTACATGGTCGGGTATCTTAAGACATCGGGTATTGTTGGCATGGGTTATACCTCATCTCCCTTCAACCATATGTTCAAGGACGACTACATCTACATATCATATAAGGAGCCGTTGAGGATGGAGCCCACCAAATTCGGTTTCAACAAATATGTCAATTATGACGTACGTGTATGCGGTTGGGATATACTGAATATCGTCCTTGCTGCGGAGCTCTACTCAAACTATGACACAACATGGATCAGGAATCAAATCGAGAAGAAGCGTATCTGGTACAGAGATAAACACAGCGACGACTATAATTGTGAGCTGGGCTTCGACGAGGACATTTTCGAGCACTACAGGTATAGTAAATACATCCCGTCCAGGCTGAAGAAGGCTTATGATATCATGGACAAGAGGAAAGCCGGGACATAACTCCTGCTTTCTTTTCGCTTTTCCCGTCACAACTGAGCATCACAGAGAAGGGGTTATCTCTAGCTATGGATGTAGTGTCGGCGACGGTATCGTATCAACAAGCGTAGAATAAATACAATAGAAGAGCTCCTTCGAGGAAGGAGCCCATATCAATCATTTCTTCTTCTTGCAGAATTCTTTCTGACCTCTGATTGTGCCTCCGTCGCAAAGAATATCGACTCCACAGAGGTATCCATTCCGCTCGTCGGCAAGGGTAGCGATGGCATAGCCGAGTTCCTCAGGAGTTCCCATCCGCTTGAGAGCACATGTCTCGAGCATTGAACCTCCGTGCTCCTTCTCGAGGTTTCCCATCCCTGTTGCTATGAGGCCGGGGGCGAGAGATGCTCCCCTTATTCCCTTCGGTCCGTATTCGAAGGCGCTTTTCCCTGCATACCATTTTGCAAAGTTCTTCGAGACGCCGTATGCAAATCCCTTCTTGAGATAGTCATCCTTGATTAACTTCGACATCTTCAGGCATTTTTTGATGAACAGTTCTTCATTCGTCTCTGCGAGTGGGTATGCCTTCTTCGGGAGAGCCATTTCAGGCATCGAGTAGGCTGCCATTGATGTTATGTCGATTATTACGCTGCCGGAATGCATGAGAGATGAGAATTCCTGGTTGACATAGACTGTGCCGAGGGCATTTATGCGCATTATCTGCTCGGGAGTAGTATTCATCGCCGGCGATACTCCTGCTGCATGAATGACATTTTTAATCTCCCCGAGTGAATTGGCATATTCAGCAAGCTGTCTTACGCTCTCCCTTTTTGAAGTGTCACAGGTCTTTGCATATGCTTCAAAACCGGCGTCCCTGAGCCTCTTCACAGCATCCTCAAGCTTTTTTTTCCGTTCTGCCGGAAACAACAATTATCTTTTCCTTGTCCATCAGCAGTCCTGCTTCCAGCCCCATACCGGAGCCACCTCCGGTTATAACGCATACTTTCTTCGTAGTACCTCCGAAGAAAGGATATCATTAAATAATTATCTATTGGAATAAACAACATAAGAGATTAATGTCGTATTTTGAGAAATATGAGACTGGATGTTATCTTCTTCTCCTATTGGAGAATATCCTTCTCTAAAAGTTCATGAACCTGGTATTGCTTCAAACGGGTATCCCAAGGAATATGAGAGAACAGTCCGTCACGTATATTAAATCATAAAAACAATTGGTATCAAGAATTTGTACTGATTTCTTTTATCTCAGGTGAGAATATGGGTTATTCCGAATGGGGTATTGTGGTCATCTTCGTAGTTGGCAGTCAGCCTTGTATATCCTCTCTTCAATGAACATTCGCTGTTGGCTTCAAGGTCATCGACATGCCCTTTAATGTCTCCAATTAAGCAACCCTCTAAGTTGAAAATCAAATGATTGGAACAAATATGATTTAATTCTTCCGACTTTTGGGTTATATCTATCTAAAGAAGTCAATTGCTGAAAAGGGGGATTTATGAGACTGCTGCATACATCAGACTGGCACCTCGGAATAACGCTTGTCGATAAGTCAAGGCGTAATGAAATGGAGGAATTCTTTTCTTTCCTCATAGACACCATCAACATACATAACGTCGATACTCTCATCATCTCCGGTGATATCTTCGACACCGCAGTTCCGAGTAACGAAGCTCAGAACATGTACTACGATTTTCTCAATTCCCTCGGCTCCACATGCTGCCGTGATGTTGTCGTCATTGCCGGGAATCATGATTCTCCGAGCCTTATAAGCGCATCGGCATGTATTCTCAAGAGGCTTAATATCCACGTATACAGCTCAATTGTTAATCTCGAGCCGCTTGTACTTAAGGACAGGGGAATTATACTTCCCGTTCCTTTCCCGCGCGACGGTGAGATAAGGCGCTCAAGAGTCGGTGAGACGATAGATGAGGGGGAGGACAGACTCAAAGCTGCAATCTCCACCCTCTACTCTGATATGCTCCAGAAAGCGAGGGATTTGAACCTCAATCTTCCTATTGTAGCCACAGGTCATCTCTCGGTTTCATCAGCTTCCAGTGACGGGGAGAAGAACAAGGAACTCTATCTTGGAGGACTGGGAGTGGTTGACAGCGGTATATTTTCAAATGAACTCAGCTATGTAGCTCTCGGGCACATACATAAGCCCCAGAAGCTCAACAGCAAAGGAACTATCCGCTATTCGGGTTCCCCGATAGCGATGACATTCGAAGAGGCAAAGTACAATAAGAGTGTAGTCATCGCCGAGTGCAGTGAGGATGAAGAGACAAAGATAGAGGTAGTTGAAATCCCGAGAACATATGATTTGATAACCCTCAAAGGCGACAGTGGTAGCGTCAAGAAGGAGCTCTCCGAACTCAGGAATTCCGGTAGACAGGGTTGGATAAAAATCCTTCTTACATCCCCCGAGGGTTCGGCAACAATCAAGAAGGAAGCCGAAGAAATACTCAAGGGCTCACTCCTGGAGGTGCTCTCGAGTAAGAACGAGATAGAAGGAATGCGACTCAGGGAGGAGAGCGGAATCATACGGCCACTCTCGAGCATGAGCGAGGAGGATGTTTTTCTGGAGCTCCTCAAGGAGAGGATGTATCCGGAGGAAAGGAAAGAAGAGATGCTCTCTCTTTTCAGGGAAGTATTGAGACAGGTTGACGGAGGAAGTGAAGATGAAAATTGAAAGCGTAAGATTCGAGAACATAAACAACCTCAAGGGTATACATGAAATAAACTTCCTCGACAAAGACATTGATGACACCGGTATCTTCCTTATTACCGGCAATACCGGAAGCGGTAAGACAACAATACTTGATGCCGTTTCTCTTGCACTCTACGGAAAGACAGCGCGGTTCAAGAACATAACACAGAGTGAAAACGAGCTTATGAACAAAGACTCGAAGAGCTGCTCTTCAACTGTTGTCTTCAGTGAAAAAGGTAGAAGATACCAATCCATATGGTCACAGAAGAAGTCTAGGAACGACATTCTCCAGGCTCCCCAGGTTTCTCTGGCCGTTTTTCCCGAAGGAACGATTCTCGCGTCAAAGAAGAATGAGTGGGAAGATAAAGTCGAAGATATTACCGGGCTTGACTGGGAGCGCTTCTCCCGCACCGTCATCCTCGGACAGGGCAACTTTGCAGCCTTCATGAAGGCATCTGAGAATGACAAGTCAAGAATACTCGAAAAGATTACAGGAACAGAAAGATATTCGAAGATATCACAGAAGATATTCGAGCTCACAAATAAGAAGAAGGACAATGTTGTAGCATGGGAGTCAAAGCTGGGTGGCATAACCCTTCTCACGGACGAAGAGAAAGCGTCCCTTAGTGAAGAAATCAAAGCTCTTGAAGAGAAAAAGACCCATTTGAAGAAAGAGGAGAATTTAATTTCCGGGGCATTGGAGTATAAGAATCTTGAAAAAGCAAACATAAGCTTGCGTCAAGCTGCCGCTGCTCTCAATAGTGAGCTTAATGCACTGAAAGAAGAGAAGAAGAAAAATGGGGATGTACTTGCTCTCTTTGACGAGGAGAAAAGGAAGAGAGAGGAACTTTTAAGAGAAATTGACATAATCGACGCAAAGAACAACGAGAAAGCCAAAGCTCTTTTAGAAGAAAGAAACATCCTCAACGATAGGAAGAAAGAGATTGATGCGAAGAGAAAAGAGGTCGAGGGGAAGAAAAAGAATCTTCTCTCTCTTTCATCATCACTTGATAAAGTAGCCACATACCTTGACGATAACAGCCTCGACGACACTGTTTCCAATGTGCTCTCTTCCTCGAGCCTTCTAATCGAGCAGAGAGACAAAGTAAGAAAGACTCTCGAGAGCCTTAAAAAGGAGATAGACGACAACAGGGCGAGAATATCGAAAGAGGAGAAGAAGGCCGAAAAGGAGCGTGAGACATTAGCTATGATTGACGATTCCCTCAATGCTGATACAGCCCGCATCAAGGTGTTCGAAGAAAAAAGAGAAGAGATACTTTCAGGTAAAGTACCCGAAGACCTTCAAAATGAGCTCGTTAGTCTCAGGAGTGAGAATACTCTCATGACCAACATCGATAATCTCTCCTCTGAAAGGAGTAAGCTCGAAGAGAATAAGCCCTGTCCTCTATGCGGCTCAGTTGATCACCCATATGTGACGCCCGACTTTCTTTTTAATCACGAGCACGAGAAGACAATACTGGGTGAGAAAATAAATGAGGTTATTTCTCTTCAGAATGCCTACAGAAAGAACGAAGAGGAAATACGGAAAGTCAGTGACAGAATCAACAATGAAAAGATAGAAAAAGAAAAGGCGGCAGCCACTCTTAATGCCACACTCAACGCTCTTGATACTCTCCAGCAAAACGGGAACCGCATCCAGGGTGATTTCGACAGCGCTTCAAAGGAAAGAGACGATCTTGATTCAAGACTCAAGGAAATCTTCTCGCCGTTCAACACCGACGATGTCGATGCTCTTAAAAAGAGGAGCACAATATACTCGGAGAAGAAGGACGAGAAAGTAAAGCTGAGCAATGAAAAAGCGACGCTCACGGAAGCTGTGAATCAGCTTACGTCCTCCCTCAGTGAAATCGAGAAGGATTATGCTGACCGGCTTACCACTTATAACAACTCGATGGATGAACATAATAAAAGCATCGCTGAGCGCAACGAAAGGTTCCAGGGTAGTACAAGCGACGAGAGGGCAGCGCTTGAAAGAAAGAATGAAAAGCTAAAAGCCGACCTTGAGGATACTCTCGCCCTTTATAACAAGAAGGAGAATGAACTGGGACAGCAGGAAGCTCTCCACAAGAATAACGAAGTCAGAATCAATTCTCTCAAGAGTTCCGATAACCCATATTTCGAGCGCGATGATATTGCTGTCCTCAAGGAAGATAACGAGCGCTCCTTTGAAGAGACTGCACGGAGTATAGGGTCAATTGAAGAGAGACTCAAGAATGACGGGAAAGAGCGTGTCAAAACAGAAAAGCTCAAGAAGGAACTCGATAAAGCAAGGGATGAGTACGCCCTCTGGTCAAACCTGAATGATATTGCAGGCTCCGCAGACGGCAAGAAGCTCATGAAGTATGCCCAGAGCTTTACGTTCCGCGAGCTTATAAAGGCAGCGAATAACAGGCTCAAAGATTTCTCCGACAGGTACATCCTGAAGGCCGATGACACAGAATCATTGAGTTTCAACGTAATAGACCTCGACAACAACAACGAAGAGCGCCCGGCAAACGGCCTCTCGGGCGGTGAGACGTTCATAACAAGCCTTGCCTTGGCATTGGGGCTCAGCAGCATGAACTCGGCATCCCTTTCGATTGAGTCATTCTTCCTCGACGAAGGTTTCGGCACTCTCGACCCTCAATACCTTGAGAGGGCGACAGAAGCACTTTTGAAGATAAGGCAGGATGGAAAGACAATCGGGATAATATCGCATGTGGAGAGCCTCAAGGATGCAATCCCGGTCCAGATAAACGTCAACAACGGTACATTGAGCGGGGCAGGGGTAAAGGGAGAGTGAAAACTGATTTCAGTCAATCCTGTGATTGCTTTTGATTGTAATAATACTTATATCCAGAGTGAGGGCATCAATCAGGATTATGGAGACTATGACAGTCCTGATAATATGCTGGAGGAGCATCATCAGGAAATGTCATGGCTCAAAGACTTCGTCTACCGGAATATCGGGAGACATCTGATGAATGCCAATGTGAAGAAGATTCGGAATGCAAAGTGATTATCAGGTAGTATGGGGAAGGGAAGTTTTGTTTTCTTTATGTAAGTTAGTTGACACTAACATGAATATAATACCAAAATCAATTAAAGGAATGCGTAGAGCATGTAAGAAAAGAAAGAAGCATGGGCAAGTTGACTGAAGAGTGGGGAGCACCACAAAAAAACATATCCCCGGGGCATACCGTTTGATTTGGGTAACCTTCCAGATTGTTATTGTGGAAGGGACATGTCTCCCGGTTTGGTACTCATAATGAGCACATGGCTGAGGAATGTATCTACAAGTGCTTTTTAGACGACAGAATCCGGGGCGCGGGAAGAAAGTTAAATAACTGGACGCTCGATGCAATATGGTGACAGGGCCCCTTATGTAATACCAGAACGGGCATAAGAGTTGAGGAAAAATGAAGAAAAAGGAAGGGCGATGAGAATTTTGATATTCGGTGCGGGGGTGCTGGGTTGCAATTTGGCGCGGAATCTGTTCCGTGCTGGAAAAGATGTGACGCTACTTGCGCGCGGGAACTGGGCTGAGGAAATGAAGAAGAATGGTCTTAGAATCAAGGACAAGTTTTCGCCTCGCCTGTCGGTGAGTCGCATCCCGGTGGTGACAGAACTGAAGCCCGGGGACGCATACGATGTGATTTTTGTAGTTCTGAGGTATATCCAGCTTGATACAGCATTAGAGACACTCCGAACCAATAGGACAAAGAATATCGTCTTTGTTGGCAACAATGTACGTGCTTCGGAGTTTTCTGCATCTTTAGCTGAGAAAAACGTGATGTTCGCCTTTGCACTCTCGGCGGGGCATAGGGAGCGGGAGCGTGTGGTGTCTATAGATCTCAAGAAAATCACCATCGGTCAGCTTTCCGGTTCGCCCTCAAATGAAGCTCTGATTGGACAGATTTTTGAAGGCACAAAGTACAAGGTTGTCTATGAGCCGAATATGGGGGACTATCTGCTGTGCCATGCCGCCTTTGTTATTCCGGCGGCGTTTGCCTGTTACAAAACAGACGGAAACCTGAAAAAGCTCAAAGGTGATACGGCGTATCTGAATCGGCTTATCGATGCAAATATAGAGGGCTATCGTGCCATACGGAACGCCGGACATGAGATTCTGCCCAAGTCGGACACGAATTTTGAAGGTGCGGAATACCGAAAGCTTTGTCTGCGCTTTTTCAAACTTATGTGCGCTACCTCTCTAGGCAGGCTCTGCGCCTCTGACCACGCTATGAACGCGGTAGATGAAATGAGTGCCCTCAACCATGACCTGAAAGGATTTTTTGACGCAAACGGCGCGGAATATACGATATGGTGTGAGCTTGAAAAAGATTGCAGGAGGTATTTGCAATGAGGTATGCAGACATTGAATGAAACGGCGATATTGAGGCGTTTATAAAGAAGCTCAAGTCCATGGGCTACGAGCAGGTGGAGGTTATCGACACCACAGATGGTCTCTTTATGTCAAAAAAAGAAGCCAGGAACCTTATGCTCTCCGGCTCTACACTGCTTGTTGGCAGGAAATAAGGAGGAATTACAATGAAATGGATTATCATACCCACGTTCTGGTTTCTTTATTGGGGCATCTGCTTTCTCGGAACTGGAACAGACAAGAAAAACCTGACTGGACTCAGATCATACCCTGACAAAGTGCAGTTAATCGTGCGCGAAAGGCTCTCTGGAGCACCGAAGGAGAAGTCGATTTTCTCGATTTTGCTGAGTAATCTTCTTTTTTTCACCCTCTTGTTCTCAGTGATTGGACTTGTGTTTAAGAATATTCTCGCCTTCAACGGCTTTCTTTCGGCATTCTGGTATTTTCTCATCCTCGGCGAGGGGCTTGGGCTATTCGACTTACTTGTCATCGACATCCTTTGGTGGCGTAATACAAAACGCATCCGCTTTTCCTTCCTGCCGGATAAGGCGCTCTATCAAGACCCTGGAAAGCACATCGGCTCCTTTGTACGCGGCATTCCGCTATTTGCCGCCATAGCCGCCTTGAGCGCAGGAATCGTTACACTTATATGAGAGGAGATGGCGTAATGCTTATATTTAGCATTGAGATGCCCGCCGCCTGCCTGCTGTCAACGCTCAGGCTCATGGATAATCTTGAGCTTGCAAAGCTCAGCTATCCGCCCGAAATCGTTCAGAGGAGCATAGAGCTGGAGCTTGTATCCGACACAAAACCGCCTTCTGAGTGGCAGCGGTTCAAGAAAAAGTGGCCGATGATATTCGCTCTCGGTCTGCTTTTGGGAATGCTCATGCGCTATGCAAACGGCTGCACGCGCTTCCCTTCCGGCTTTGGGGTATCATACCTGCTGTGGCTTATAGTTGATTGGTATGACGCACTGATTATTGACTGCGCTCTGTTCTGTCACTCCGTGCGCTTCGTTATCCCTGGCACAGAGGATCCGGTCGAGGCGTATCATGACTATATGTTCCACATCAAAGGCTTCTGCTTCGGTATGCTGATCGGTCTGCCATTGTCTAATCGCGGCAGTCGTTACAATACTATAAGGAGAGCTTAGACGATGGAAAAATACTTGATAGAAACGTCGATGCTGGATTTCTCCGCTCCGGCGATACAAGCTCTGATCGAGCAGCACGGCTGGCGTTCGCTGGGAGAATTTGACCGTATCCAGGCAATCTATAACTATGTCCGCGACGAGATATTGTTCGGCTACAGCACCGACGACAGCATCCCGGCCTCAATGGTGCTTGCCGACGGCTACGGTCAGTGCAACACCAAGGGGACGCTGTTCATGGCCCTTCTCCGGGGCTGCGCCATTCCCTGCCGCATTCACGGCTTCACAATCGACAAGAAGTTACAAAAGGGGGCGATGACCGGACTTGTGTACGCTCTTGCTCCGGAAAATGTATTCCACAGCTGGGTGGAGGTCTATCTAGAAGGCGTCTGGTATGAGCTGGAAGCATTCATTCTTGATAAAGCTTATCTGGAAAGCCTACAGGCAGCCAATTCCGACTGCACCGGCACATTCTGCGGTTATGGCGTGGCGGTGCGCGATTTTCGCCATCCTGTAATCGATTTTAATCGCAACAATACTTATATCCAGAGTGAGGGCATCAATCAGGACTTCGGCGTGTATGACAGTCCGGACGAGTTGCTGCGGGATCATCATCAGGAAATGTCACGGCTCAAGAACTTTATTTATCGGAATCTCGGCAGGTACTTGATGAACACCAATGTAAGGAAAATTAGAAATTCATAGCAGCAGCATTACAAGTACAATTTCCGCAGGGGTTTCAATCAGGTGTAGGTGAGATTCCCTATGTGACCTTCGGCTTTTCGCTCCTATGTGGAAAGGAGCGAAACTTGATATAGTACCAAATCAAGTGGAATAAGCCTGCTATCGTTTTTTCACTCAGCACCTTCCAAGTTTTCGACCGGCGCTAAATCAGATATTATCCGTGTTTGTATCCTTTTCTCTATGTTGTTCTTCTTCTGTCTTCTTTCTGCTATGTGCTTCATCTTGTGCTTTGAGATTCTTGAGGCTCTCCTTCGAGCTTTTGAAGAGAACGCTCATTGCGAGGGACATTGTTTTCCTTGTCTCTGCGGGGAGTTTCCTGAAGCCTTTGACAATCTTTATTCCGGAATTGAACCAGCTGTTTTTGAGCTCCTTGAGAGTTTTTGCTCCGCTCTTTTCCATTACGGTGTATACGGCATCGATGAACTCGCCACGTTTTTCCCTATCGAGATTCTTCAGCCATGACTTTAATGTTCCGTCTATGAAGCGCGAGCTGTTATCCGCAGCATCAAGGTGCACGAAGGTATCTCTATCCACATGCCAGGAATTAATGTTGTGCTGTCCGACTCCTGAGCCGGAAGAATGAACGATGGTGTACTTCTCCTCATGCTCAAGCATCATGCCGACAATGGATGTCTGTGGAACGAAGGATTGGACGAGAGGGCAGATTCTTCTGTACTCGTCCGTCTCGATGACGCTTTCCTCGAATCCGGGACCGTCATAGTTGTATATGGCCTTGATTCTCTTCTGATAGTCTACATTTATGAATGATGAGGCATAGACAGCGAAGTTGCCGCCTTTGCTGTGACCCCCGAGTGTGAAGGTGCCGTTACATCTCTTTGAAATGTCCTCAAGATACTCGAGCGCCCTCAGCTGTCCCGGGATGACAGTCATGAAGGACATGTTGAAATCTTCCTTGAGGCCGAGGAGTGTATCGTCAGTGCCACGGTAGAAGAGGTAGATGTGTCCGCTTTTCTCATCTTTAAGAGTTATTGCTGCAAACTGTGTCTGACTTACATCCTCGAGGAGGGATGTATAATCGAGTATAGTCATTGATGAGAATCTGGGGGACGACGACAGCGCTTTAGCGAAGGCATTGTCTTTCTCGCCGGGAGTATCGAGAAGAGCTTTCAGGACCTCTTCCAGCGTTTTTCCTTCCCAGTTTCTTCCTGCAGCCTCGAACTTTAGGTATGCCAGGCATGCAAGTACAGCCCCGTCAACTTCGTTGAAGGGAAATGATGAGAGAGGAAGGTCTCCACGCCACTTAAGATAATCAATTATTCCAGCCATTTATGTTTCCGGATAATATTCTTTTGATTTTCTCCCGTTATTGCAACACCTCACGCGTTATCCTGAAGTAGAACAGGATAACACGTTGTTTTGGGTTATGGTCTTTGTCTCATAACCCGGCTCCATTTTTATCTACTTATGAGTAGTATAAGATGAATAAGGATTTATGTGAGAAATTTGTTGCCTTTGCTTATGAGACCATCTCAAAAAATATTTTTGCTTCTCTATGCAATAAGGAACTGCCCATAATTAATCTAGACTTTTAAAGACGGGGTAATGTAGTAGTTCCACTCCCCATGAAAGATGCATCTGAAGAGATTTACCTTGTCCAGTTCTTCATCTGAAACTTTTATTCCATGTGCATATTCATTCTTGTTCAGGACGCATTTAATCTCAAGACCTTCCTTAGTCTTTGGTGCTCCGATGAGAGAGACAATCAATTCGTAGGTCTCAAGTGGACGTCCACTCCAATTCTTGGTTATGTAACAGAACATCCGGTGCTCGATTTTATTCCATTTACTTGTTCCTGCTGGAAAATGGCTGACGTGTATTGTAAGACCTGTCTCATCAGCAA
>CAVIUT010000059.1:0-12487 GCA_963646155.1 Eggerthellaceae bacterium
TTCACCGTATACGGGAATGTAATCGTGAGCGAGGAAGTCTGCCTTTGACGTATACGTCTACAAATACCTTTTGATACAGCATGATGAACTCTAAGTGAGGGGATAGGAGCCTATTAAGTTGGACAGGATTAAAATGATGAGTATCGGATTCCAGGATAAGAGTGGCAGAAGTAGAGGAATGCTGTAATAAATCCAATAGAAAGTGTTTTGTAGACTGGATACATTATCGAGATGATTTTTAATTGTTTTATCATATTTGTTTTGCTACAATATAAATATGACAAATGAGATTACTATTTTCGAAACAAAAGACAAGGCTATAAGCATTCCTGTTAAAGTCGATTCTGAAACTGTATGGCTTAATCAGAATGAGATGGCACAGCTTTTCTCTACGACAAAACAGAATATCAGCTTGCATATAGGAAACTGCTTCAGGGAGAATGAACTACAGAAAGAACTGGTTGTCAAGGATTTCTTTACAACCACTCCTCATGGGGCACAGAAGGGCAAAACTCAGACTCACAGTGTAAAGTATTATAATCTCGATGTAATTATATCAGTAGGTTACAGGGTGAAATCACAGCGCGGTATTGAGTTCCGGCAATGGGCAAACAAGATACTGAAAGATTATATTCTAGAAGGGTATGCTGTAAATCAGAAGCGTCTTGAAGTTCTGAACAAGACAATTGAGATAGAATCCAGGATAATTGCCCACATGTCAGAAATTGATACTGATGAAATGATGGAAGCTGTTAATCTGTATACAAGCGCACTCGATCTCTTGGATGATTATGACCACCAGTGTATTCAGAAGCCTAATGGAAATAAAGAAGTTGTCCCGCTTACAGTTTCAGAATGCTATGAGATTATTTCTGCAATGAAGTTCGGCTCTTCTTCATCTTTGTTCGGAGTTGAAAAAGAGGTGGGTAAGCTTGACGCTGTACTATCTGCTGTCCATCAAAAAGTCTTTGGTGAGGATGTTTATCCTACACTAGAAGAAAAGGCCGCGAACCTTCTTTATTTTCTTGTTAAAGATCATCCTTTCGAGGATGGATGTAAGAGAATTGCCGCAACATTGTTTCTGACATATCTGCAGAAGAACGGTATCCTGAAAAGGGCAGACGGTAAGCAGATTATCAGCAACGGAACACTTGTTGCAGTCACTCTCTTGATTGCAGAATCAAGACCGGAAGAGAAGACGATAATGGTATCCGTCATAATGAATATCCTCAATATAAACTAGTACGTCCCATTACAAGTCCCAGGACTTCTATTGTTGATAGCGAAAGAAAACAACTACGGTAACAGTAATAGTAGAGGTTGCTCTTGTCGGCGGGAGTATCAGGATAAATATTACTTTACGTATACTGGAAGAAGATGTCAGTTATGAGACGGCTGTCGAGTCGGTAAGAACAACAGCAATGTCCGGAATGTTCGACTGACATAAGCGCTGAGGGTGCCTGAAACGTTCTCCGAACAGAATTGTGTCAACAGTGCTGACACAAATCAACTGAGCAAGATATTTCCTTGTGTAATTTGTGATTATCTTCCAAAAACAGCAGACGAATGATTCTGCATAATGTTCCTTCGAACCTGGTCAGGAACACATAGTGGTCCTCAACAGCAGTATAGTACAGCAGGGGAAAGGGGCATTATGGCTGCCAAATGTCCTGACACGAGACTGTCGTAGTAATGACAGAGATGAGATTCTGCAGTATCAGCGGGAAGGTATCCGGAGAGCTGCCGTAATGAGGGACGACTCTCAGCCGTTATTCCTTCACGGCTCCGCTTGTCAGTCCCGATATGAAATAACGCTGCAGGAAGACGAAGATTACCGTCACGGGAACGGCTGCGACTATGGACGCGCTCATCATCGCCGACCAGTTCGTACTTGCCTCCCCGAGATATGTCATTACAAGGCCCGGAGCAAGTGTTCTTCTTGCGGGGTCTGTGACAAGTGTCATCGAATAGAGAAGGTCGTTCCAGGACCATACAAAGCCGTAGATGGCGATGCTTATCATGCCGGGAACTGCCATGGGGAATATGATTCTCGTCATTATCGTGAGATTCTTAGCACCGTCTACCTTCGCACTCTCGATCAGAGAGGAGGGAAGTGCATCGAAGTAGCTCTTGAGAGTCCATGTCCCGACGGGAAGGGTGAAGACGACATAACTTATCAGGAGGGACCAGTAGGATCCCAGAAGCCCCACCTTCTGCATCATGAGATAAATCGAGAGAAGGAGAATCGCCTGGGGAAAGGCCTGACTCATAAGGAAGGCTCCCATGATCAGCTTTCTTCCTCTGTAGCGGAACTTCGAGAAGCTGTAGGCAGCGAACGAGCTCACAAGTGTGGCGAGGAACGACGAACAGAAGGATACGAAGAGCGAGTTCAGGAGGTAACGCATTATCGTCCTGTTCGAGAGTATTCCCCAGATGTTCCTGAGAGTGAGCTCTCCGGTGAAGAAATAGAGAGTGAATGTCTTGTCGGAGGGCTTGAGTGCCGTGTTTATGAGCCACAGAAGCGGAAAGAAGACGAAGATGCCGATCACTATTGCAGATATTATGATAAAGGCTTTGTAAGCCGCAGTTTTCTGAAACATCCTTCTCCTCCCTCAGTCCGACTCGTTGACCTGCTTCAGATATACGAAGCTGAAGGCCATGAGTAAAAGCGCCCATACGGTTCCGACAGTCGCCGCAGCACCCAGTTTCCAGTTCTTGAACGCCGTCTTGTATACCTCAATAGATAGCGTCGTGGTCGCCCTCGCGGGTCCTCCCTGCGTCATCGTCCACGGGAGGTCGAAGTGCTGGAGGTTGCCGATGGCTCCCAGGGCAAGTACGAGTAAGGCTATCTGACGCATCGACGGTATGACGATTCTCCAGAAGACCTGCCAGTTGTCGGCGCCGTCTATGCGCGCTGCCTCTATTCTGTCCATCGGGACGCTCTGTAAGCCTCCGAGGAGAAATGCCATATACCAGGGGAGCATCTGCCATGTACGGGCGATGATGACACAGACGAGTGCCGTCGATGACTGCCCCAGAAATGAAATTCCCTCGTCGATGAGGCCCAGTTTCAACAGAATGCCGTTCAGTACTCCGTACTGCCCGTTGAATATCCAGGACCAGAGGAAGCCGATCGCCGTTCCCGGGATGATCCAGTTCACAAGCGTCACTCCCCTGAGAAACTCCGATGCTCTGAACTTCTCGTTTAGGATAACCGCCCACACGAGGCCCAGGGTGAACGGAAGAAGTGTCGAGCCGAGGACGAAGAGGAGGGTCACAAGGAGGGTTTTGAAGAAGTACGGATCCCTGAAGAGCTTTATGTAGTTCTGGAGGCCGACATTCTCGTAGACCGGGCTCAGAAGCGACCTGGATGTGAACGACATCAAGATTGCACTTAGAAAAGGGTACATGATAACAGCAATGAAGACAGCAAGACCCGGAGTTACGAGAAGAAAGCCTACCTGCCTGTCTGTAAGTATCCCATGGTTTTTATATTGTTTATGCATATGTCATGTACCCCTGTTTTTTCAACTCTCAGAGAGAGCTTATTCTGTTCTTCATCGATGCAACAGCATCCTCTGCCGTCTTCTGCCCCAGAAGTGCCGCCTGAAGCTCTTCGGTCATGATCGACTTGATTTCGCTTGCATTCGAGAGACGTGCTGTTTCCTCGAGCTTTGCCGATGCCGTCGATTCCATGAAGCCCTTGAGGTATGCGTCGTTTTTCACTTCATCGAGTTCGGCCGCACTCTTTGTTACAGGAGGCATGCCGTTCTTCTCGAAGTATTCAAGAGCGATGTCATCGCTGACAAGAGTTTTTGCAAATTCTGCAGCTGCATCCTTGTGCCTGGAGGCAGAGAAGATGACAAGCATGTGGCCCCACATCGTGGACTGGCTTTCGTCGCCGCTCTTAAGCACCGGTCTCTTCATTGCAGAACATACCTTTACGACGTCCTCGGGGTCCACGCCGTTGTTGACAGCCTGTCCCTTTGCGACTACGGCGTCATCATAGAATGCCATCTTTCCCTGGGCGAAGAGCTGTCTGGCATCCCCTCTGCCGACGTCCATCTTTATATAGCCTTTCTCGAGAAGCTTCTGGTACCACTTGACAGTCTCAACAGCCTCATCTCCGAGATTGACACTTCCGTCCTCGTTGAATATGGAGGAGCCGAATGTCCAGAGCCATGGCATGAGATCGCCGGCTGCTGTGGCGTCCTTTGTCGAAACGCCGTACGGGACTATGTCCTCTCCGAGTGCCTTGATATCCCCGAGGCATTTCTCGAACTCTTCGACAGTCTCGGGAACTGTGTCCCATCCGGCTCTCTTCAGGATTTCAGGATTGTAGACCATGGTGATGGAAGCCATTGACCATGGAAGTGCAAGCTGTCTGCCGTTGATGTTGCCTACTTCGAGAGCAGATGAGGGGAATGTCTCTTCAAGCCATTCCTTACCGAAGACATCATTGAGATCTGCCAGAGTCCCCGTCTGTGCGATTGTGTTGAATATCGAGATGTCGACCTGCGCGATATCGAGCTGTTCGCCGCCCTGGAGACGGATCAGAAGCTGCTGTGCCGTATCGGCCCATGTCCAGCCGACCCAGCTGACGCTGTTGCCGCTTTTCTCCTCGTAGTTCGTCCTCATCTTCGTGAAGATGGCCTTTGATGCCTCTTCTTCTCCGGACCATCCGGCCCAGACCAATGTTTCACCTTTTGAAGATTCGGCTTCTTTCGCACCTCCTGCAAAGAGAGAGAGCGTGAGTGAAAGAAGAACCAATAGTGCGATAATCTTTTTCATAATTCCTCCATTTTATTTATACGACTGTACTGCCAGCCTTTTTTACCTCTTTATTTGGAATGCTCCTGAGAAGGGCGATGAACTCGTCAAGGTGCTTCTCATATATATCCCTCGGAAGACAGTTATACTTCTTACAGAGCGAGGAGGCATAGCCCACGACCTCACCCATGAGACCGCCCGTCCTCATCACCCTTACCGTTCCCGATGCATCGTGGGAAGTGCTTGCGCACCGTCCCGCCATGAACATATTCTTTATATTCCTCGAGTACAGAATGCGGTAGGGAAGGAAATAGGGCCAGTCGACGGGTTCCCTGCAGTCCATCGTGAGGAAGGCATCGCCCTCCTTGAAGGCAGAGTAGAAGGCCTTGTCGGGATAGTGGACGTCGAAGTTCCATGTAGTGGCAGCACATGCGTCGGGGAAGGTGTATTTGAAGTCCGCCTTCGTCATCACGATGTCCCCAAGAAGTCTTCTCGATTCCCTTTTTCCCGCAATGGGACTGCACCATGTAAGTTCATAGCCGTCGTAGTCGCCGTCGACGTTTCTCAGGGTATCCCAGGCGCCGTACATCGCCCTGAAGTTTATATCCCTTATCTTTTCAGCATCTTTTATGGGATCCTCTGTCATTCCGCTCTCCCAGAACCAGCAGCCGAGTGAGAGCTCCCTCTGCTTTCCGTAGATATCACAGGTGTCACCGCGTCCGGGAAAGACAGATGTCGATAAGTCAATCGCCCACGGACAACGCGGGAATGGGACAGTGCGTCCTGTCTTCTCTATATGCCAGAGGTTGCTCGCTCCCATATGTCCGTTTGTCGTAACCTCGTAATCGGCCCCTGAAAGAGCACCGAGATTTCCGTCACCCGTGGCATCGACGAATAGCGGGGCCGAGAGCTCCCTTATCTCATCCTTTTCGATATCGAGTACGGTAATGCTCCTTATCGAGTTATCCTCTACATCGGCCCCGACCATGCTCGAGGAAAGGAAGAGCGTCAGATTCTTCTCCCTCTGCAATACTCCGAGTTTCTTCTCGTCCTCATAGAGCGACGCCTGGTTGACGGCACCGTAGTGGCCGATCTTCTCCTGTTCGAACTCCCCCACGATGTTTCCGATTCCCGCAAAGGGAGGATAGTTTGTTCCGCCGCCGAGCCACACTCTGATTTCGCTTGAGTTGTTTCCTCCTACAACGGCCCTGTCCTCTACAAGTGCCGTCTTCAGACCCGAACGCGACGCCGTGACGGAGGCGCACATCCCGGCAAATCCCCCTCCGACAACGACGAGGTCGAAGCTCTCTTTATCCCGTGTCTTACGGCTGAGAATCATATCGGAGTAAAGCTTCCAGATACCGTCCTTTCCCGACGGCAGTGTCTTCTTCTCCTTCGATATGAAGATGTAGCTGCAGCGTCCTTCAAAGCCTGTGGAGTCGACAAGCTCGATAGTGTTATCCCCCTCACTGAAGTACATCTCGCCACAGTCCTCCCACCCCCAGGCTGTACCTTTCCCGACCTCGGGGCTTGAGAATTGGCCGACCTTCACTCTGAAGAGTCCGGGGTATATGTCCCTGTGCCAGGGAGCGCACCAGTTATAAGTATAAGCCTGGACACTGTAGAGTCCGCTTTCTTTTACATGAATTGTTTTTTTTGCATTTTCAACAGGACGTCCCAGTCCGTGTGCCAGAAGGTAGGATGCACCCATGGTGAGAATGAACTCATTGTCCACAATCCAGCCCCCTTTTTCGGGGAAGGAGGATGTGGGCAGTAACAATTCATTATTCAATATATCTTTAGATTCAGTCATTCTTTTATCTCTAACTTTTATTCTGACTACAGTGTAAGGGCGGTATTGACATAAATAAATGTTGTCTTTTTTGAAAAAGATGTCAAAATTGATATATGACAGACTACACATGGATAGACAGGTACCGAACCCTTTATGCCTCTACGCTCGACGGCGCACTCTTCATCGGAATTTCAAGCAACACCGAAAGCATACACAGAACGGCCAAGATGGGGGAGGGCATACTCCTTACATGGGTCATAACAGGGGAGGGAGAACTCTCTGCAAACGGGAACAGTTACAGAATATCGGACGGAAGCATAATCTTCCGTCACCCCAGGGTTGACTACACACTTACCCTCTATCCCTTCTGCCATCACCGGCGCTGCTATCTCTCGATTCCGAGGGACCTCATAGACATATTCGAGAAGATATACCCCGGCCTGGACGATATTCCCTCGGTCTTCCATGCCGACTACGGAGAGGAAAGGCTTAAGGAGTTCCTCGCCCTTTACGAGGAGATCAAAAACTCCGATAACTCCGATTTCTTCTCCCTCATGCCTGCCGTGGAGAAGTACATGCTCTCCTTCCTCTCTCCTTATCTGACGATGGGGAAGCAGACGATTCTGAGGCGGGCGAAATACCTTTTGGAGAAGGAATACAGAATGAGCCTTCCCGAAATTGCATCGGAGCTGGGGCTTGCCTACAACACATTCAGAAAGGAATTCACCTCCGCCTACGGGATATCACCATCGCAGTACAGAATACAGGCGAAGATATCGCGCTCGAAGCAGCTTCTCTCAATGGGGCTGTCGTCGAAGGAAATCGTCGGCCGGCTCGGCTATCAGGATTCCTACACATTCTCCCATCAGTTCAAGAAGATGACGGGCATATCCCCCCGCGAATACAAGGGAAAGAATGTCCTGTAGTTGTTGTGGTCTGGAAATAAGCATACCAGGGAGAAATAGCTTCCTTTTGATATTTCGCCGAATATGTTCATTGTCGCGCAGGAAGCGACCACTTATCGTTGTTGAAGCGTTACAATCAGGAGGTAGGGTTAAACATGACTGAATACATAATCAAAAATGCAAGAAGTGGAAATCAGATGGGGTTTTCTTCTCAGCCTCTATCAACTCCTTCTGTTTCTGTAGCTTCAGAATCCTCTTTGTGATGGCATCTTCCTGCTCTCTTACTCTCATGAGTGAAGCTTCTGCTTTCTTTATTCTTTCGTCAATTTCTTTTGTTGTTTTCTCTCTCATTGTATTTTACTCCTCATCATTATCGTCGTCTCCATTATCATTGAAAAATGGAATATCGTCGTCTTCGTCCCCATCGTCTTCGTCATTATGTGTTGTCCTTCCACCTTCTCTTATCAGCTTCAGGTCTATTCCGTTTAATTCGGACATGATTGCCCGAAGCTTCTCGTTAGTCTCTTCTTCGCTGATGCCGAAGGCTTGAAGAAGTTCCCTCTGTCTCTTTGTTATTGCATGGTCAAGCGAATATATTCCGTCTGCACCTCTCACGAGTTCAATTTTCTCCAATTCAGCTATTGCAGAGGAGACATTATGGTAATTGAGCTTCTTGCCGTTCTTTACAATCAGCTTTTTTATGAGGTTATGCATCCTGTTACGGATGACAAGGGCAATAAACTCGATAAAGAATTTTCCCTGCATTGAATCATCTGTCTTCACTCTTATACATCTTACTCCAATAAAAGACTTGTTAGCACTGAAGAGCTTCTCAGAACAGTCTCTCCCCTTATAGAGGGTAAATGCCTCAAGGAAAGTCATATTATCAGTTGTAATAATACAGAAGTAGCCGCATCGGCTTATTCTTAAATCTATCGCTTCCATGTTCTTCTCAAATGAGAGAAGAATGCCATTTCGGTCTCTTACAAGAGAGAAGTACAGCTTTACATTCTTCGATGGGTTGTATTTAGAGCCAATGTGCTTATTGAGATCATCCTCATATTCTTTCAACAGATTATAGAAAGAACTCTCTTCCTTTGCCGCCTTATTCCTGTTGTAGTAAACATGTACATAGCGGTTTCGGGTGTCGGAATCGAAGACTTTGCACTCTATGGTTGTTCCGTATGTGTTGTATCCTCCCATCTTGTTACTATATTTCCCCTCAAATGTTCCCTTCACACTGTCAACAAGACTACCAAAGAACTCTTTCTTACCTTTTCCCATCATGACGACTGATGCGCCGTTCTCTTCTGCCGTCTGTACGTTGTATTCATCAAAATATCCCCTGTCGAGTATGAGACCGAAATTTGAGTATCCGTGCTTCATTATCTTTTGTACAAAGTACTCGAACTGAGACATATCATTAATCGATCCGCAATATGACTCATAGTCGAGTGGCGTCTGGGTTGTCTGATTGAATGCACAAGTAAGGTTTACAATGGGCCTTGATTCATCATCCTTTGCATGTCCGTACTCTGCATAACTGTTACTCCTGCCTTGGAAATTCTTGTTTGTGGAATCATAAGAGATGTAAATCTTCTGCTTTTTATCCATGGATGCGTTCCACGCATTTATGAAACTGAATCTCATTTCAGGGGTAATATTACCGATGAAATCGGAAATAGTTGAATCCGAATATATATACATATCATCTGTCAGAAGTGGATGATTGAATGCATAGTCAGGGTAATGTTGTGCTGCATTGTCCTCTGTAACAATCGAGTATAGCGCCAGGTCTAACAGTAGTCCTGTCTTATCTTCAAATATCGGCTTGAGGTACTCGTCCAGTTTAAGCTCCGAGATGATGTTTTTCAGTGCAATATATGAACCGGCCTTTATGCAGGCACTGTGCTCCGCTTCATCCCTTGCCGGTACTATCACTTCATCAGCCTTGAAGTATTCGAAATACTTTTCGTTCGGATACATAAGAGATGTATCATCTTCATACACTTTACCGATTATCTTCCTCTTCGGATTGGTCTTCTGAGTGTCTTTATTATATGTTCTGACATACTCATATAATACATATGTAGCAGTATGTTCTTTCCTTTTTATGAGCTTTCCATTGGCCTCCGGAATCTTAACTAATTCGCTGTAAAACATCTCTTTTCTCCTTTAGGTATGCACGCACCTAAATAATAGCATAAACCCCGCCACAAAGCGATACCCTATGAGAAAAATAATTAATTTTATTCTAAAAAATTAAGTGCTCCCTAAGCTTTTCATAAGAGCTTTAGGTGAGGTTTCCGCTGAAACTAACATAGATGTTGTGTTCTTCGATGTTTATGTTCATGACTATCCTCCCATTCACGGAGATAGTCTAATTTTTATTCTTATAAAAATATGGAAGATTTATTTTACGCTTACGATAAAGAATGAGATGGATGCCAATGCGTTCATTAACGGCGCACGTGATTTCATCGGCACAGTACTTGAATAGAGAGATTGTCACCCCAGGTATGTCGGTTCTTTCGTCTTGTCGACAGTCTCCTTAACCCAGGAGTCTATCTGTCTCTTCTCGGATGAGAAGTTAAGGCCGATGAGGTGGATAGTCTTATCGGTATTGATGTATCTGTCGTAGTAGCCTTTTTCGTGTATCTGTTCAAGGGCCTTCTCTGCCGATTCGTCGACCTTCATCTCTATGATGTAGACATCTCTCTTGATGGTAAGGAGAATGTCGCTCCGGCCGTTGAGGGTGCTCTCCTCGGCAGAAACTCTCACGCCTCCTATCATGAGGAAAAACGAAAAGAACATCTCCTGATAACCTTTCTCTGCCTTGTCGAGAGTATCGTACTGGTATTCCTTCATGTAGGCATTCATGACACGTGCTATCTCCTCTGCTTTCCCGCTTCTGACGGCCTGAACAGCCCTCTCGGCAAAGATTGAGGTGTCTATACCTGTAAATCTTTCTACAAGGCCCTGAGTAAAAGCCACTCTTACCTCGGTATTGGGAAATGTCAGATGAAGGGTATTACTGCTGCCGCTTCTTATCGTGAGATAGCCTGCAAAATAAATCAGAGCCAGTACCTGTCCGTCCTTGAGTGCCTTTTCCCTCAGATGACTGTAATCGAAGGTGTCGATTGAGTTCATTCCTATTTCAACATCTCCAGTCATTATTCTCTCAAGGTTGTAGTCCCTCGCAAGATTGACTGCCAGCGTGCTTGCTCCCGTGTGCACCCAGTAGGAGCGGAAGCGGCATTTACTGTTGAAGAAGGTGCCGATTGAAACAGGGTTATAAACCCTCACTGATGAGTCGGGAGAGAAAAGGTAGCCGTCATAGTAATCCCTGACTGCCTCGAGAAACTCCTCTCTCGTTTCGTATTCCCTGTCATCTCTATTCATGTATTCATCAATGTAGGCTGAGAAGTAAGCTTCCAGTTCCTCCTGCGTGTAACCGAAGGCCGCAGCGTAATCGTCATTCATGGAGAGATCTGTGAGATTGTTCATCTTCGAGAAGATGGACATGTTCGAGAACTTTGTTATTCCCGTGATGAAGAAGAACCTCACCTTGTCGTCATTGTTCTTGATTACCGTGTAAAACGTACTGAGTGTATTTCTAATCCTGTCACACTTCTCCTTGTCAAGGTACGAATCGATTATGGGGGAATCGTATTCATCAATGATGATGACGGCCTTCATCTCTATTTGATCCAGAAAGGAAGAAAGCATTGTCGAAGGACGGCTTTTCTTCACTTTGACTCCATTCTTCCTTGCTTCCTTCACCAGGGCAATCTGGAAATCATCAAGAAATGATTCATAGTCTTCTGTATTGATATTTGCAAAATTAAGGTGAAGCACAGGATATTTTTCGAAGGAATAATCCGTATTGTCTATATAGAGCCCTTTGAAAAGTTCACTTTTCCCTTCGAAGAGCGCATGAAGAGTCGAACACATGAGGCTCTTGCCGTAACGGCGGGGGCGCGAAAGAAAGTAATAATTGTTAAGCTCATCCTTTACGAGATTATGAACATACTTTGTCTTGTCTACGTAGATATAGTCGCCTTTCGTTCGCATGTCTTCAAATGAACATACATTTACGGTTATTCTCTTCATGCATTTATTTTACTATAAATATTATATTTTCTCCACAGCTTTGTGTGGAGAAGTTCGGCTTTAATATTTACTGTATTGTCGCCTCTATGGAAGCTTCTTTCTCCCGGTTCTCTGAAGACTCCTGCGGTGAAAAAAAGAGTCAGAGCAGAACTAAGAATGTCGATGGCGGGAATGACCACAAGAGGACGTTGCATCCATGAAGAGGGGAGGATGACGGAACGAAAACGCTGGAGAGTTTTTTCTTCCTTCCTCCAACCTGCCTTTCGGCGGAAGCGAAGTCCATGTCGATAAGGTGGATTGTCTTATCGGTATTGATGTGCCTATGGTGGTATCCGTTCTTCTTTACCTCTGCGACGGCCTGATACTGCATTCCTCGATTTTACGTTTATCGGGCTATATTATACGAAGAAGGGATAACATGCTGTTTTCCGTCCGATTTGCTACTTCAGAGAGAGAAGAGGATTGAAAAGAGAGAAAGACCGGAGCGGACACAAGGAGAAATATATGGACACGAGAATATCGGTAGACCTGATCAACCGGCTGCTATACTACATTTGCAGAAACCAGCGCTTCAATTCAGATATCATGGACGTTAACTGCGTCTCGAAGGCTGAGGTGATGTATGCCGATATCTACAAGTATGAGGAGTATATCTCTTTCACAACCTCCGCCTCTATGGGATGATATCATAGTCCTTTCCATTCCACTTATAGCAGTAGAGGAGGTAAGGGACTGGAATACCTTCCTTGAAGCACATCTCTGTGACCACCTTACATTCTCACTGATAGAGCGTGACTCTTCCTTAGAAACGACGACAAGAGAGAAATCATGAGCTTACCCTCCGTTGATATACTGCCGCCGTTCTCCTTCTCGAAGGGAGAGGTCAATATCCTTGTCTTTGAGA
>CAVIUT010000060.1:0-12283 GCA_963646155.1 Eggerthellaceae bacterium
ACCATGCGGAAGCAAGCTGTCCTATGGAAGTGGTACTCTGTCATTATATTATAGAATAAATCTCACAGTTTTAAATGCGACAGGAAGAGAGGAAGCAATTCCTCTCTTTATTGCTGCTCCCCCATCGTAGACAAGAAACCGCCCTTTACTGAGGCAGAATACAGAGCCGTCAACCGATACTATCTCGTCTCCCTCGAGTACTATTTCAAGAACCGTTCTGGAGGGAAAATTCTCCCCCCGGAATCCTGTTGTGGACGACAGATGTGCCGACACAATGTACTTCAGGCTATTGTCTTTTGATAAGCTGTATTCCCCGCATTCATCCTCATAGGGCTTCGAATGGTCCATAACATCAATTACCCTGTCCATATGAGGAACAACAGAAGAATAGTTTTCAAGTTTATCAAGTACATCGTAAATCAGCATATTTTTCTTCCTTAATTCTCAACCTTCACGCCGTCGATGTAGACACTATCAAGGTTATAGTCATCGTCGAAAAGAATGAAATCGGCGCTCTTCCCTTCCTTGATTGAGCCGATTTTGTCATCAAGTCCTATTAAGCTAGCACTCTGAAGAGAAGTTACCCTAAATACCTCATCAAGGCTCAGATTACACATTGTCGAGAGTGTCTTAACGAGTCTTATGCCTGTTGCTACAGAGCCTGCAAAACAGCTCAGGTCCTCGAGGTATGCAACACCGTCCTTGATTATGACATTAGTTCCGTTGTTTTTCGCTCCGAGAATCGAGGGACCTGAAGAGAAGCCAGCGCCCCGCATGCTGTCTGATATTGCAATAATCTTATCGTGTCTCTTGAGGCGGAATATAAGCTTCAGGAGATCCTCGGGAAGATGACAGCCGTCACATATGAGCTCAACTGTAAGCTCATCAAAGTAGAAACCAGCCTCAGTAGCTCCGAGTATCTTCCATGAGTGGTTCTTTACCATACTCGACATTGCCGAGTAGTAATGTGTCAGCATCGTCATGCCGTTATCGACAGCGCGGCCGATTGTTCTGAAGTCCGCCTTTGTGTGTCCTCCGGAGACGATTATCCCCATACTCGATATATCTTTGATGAACTCCATCGCACCATCGAGCTCGGGAGCGACTGACCAGCGCTTGATGTTGCCGTTCGATTTCTCGAGAACCTTCATATAATGGGATTTTTCAGGGTTCCTTATATACCTCGGATCCTGCGCGCCCTTCATATCCATACTAAAGTACGGTCCCTCCAGGTGTGCACCGGGAATCTTAGCCTCGTTCTTTTTTCTATTCTTCTGCATAAGGGAGAGGTTATCAAAGAAGGAGAAGAGCTCCTCATCCGAGGACGTGAGCGTTGTCGCAAGGGCCGTAGTTGTTCCGTATTTCGCTAGTCCCCTCGCAGCCCCGTGAATATCTTCCTCCTCCCCGTCCATGAAGTCGTACCCCCCGGAGCCGTGGGTATGCAGGTCTACACATCCCGGAGCAAGAGTAAGTCCGGATGCATCAATATCTGCATCTTTTATAGGAGAGGAAGAAATCCTCTTTATAAGGCCGTTTTCAACCTCAACAGTCCCTTTTTCTATTACACCGTTCTCAAGTATTATTCTGCAGTTTGTTATTTTCATCTCAGTCTAAGACATCCTCCGTCACAACAACAGTAACATTATTGTGGAGTGAGAGTAGCGTTGCCGGGCACGATGTGTCGATTGTCTCGCTAAGCATTCTCTTCACAGCATCCTTCTTCTCCTTACCGGAAGCAAGAATGATGATTGCACGAGCTGATAAAATTGTCCCCATTCCCATTGTCAATGCATAGCGCGGAACTTCATCGATAGATGAGAAGAACCTGCTGTTGGCTTCGATTGTATTCTCTGTCAAATCTGTCTTATGTGTGTGCGGATAAAGCTGTGCAGCCGGTTCATTGAACCCTATATGGCCGTTACGTCCAATCCCTAGTACCTGAAGGTCTATTCCTCCAAGCTTCTTTATCAAAGCCTCGTAGTCGGAACACTCTTTATCAGTGTCCACTGCCTCACCGTTAAGAAGATGGGTCTTAGTAATATCTATATCGACATGAGAGAATAGATTCTCGTTCATGAAATAACGGTAGCTCTGGTCGTTCGATGGTGATATCGGATAGTACTCATCAAGGTTCACCGAAGTTACATTCTTGAATGATACCTCCCCTCTCTTCACCATCCCGGAGAGTTCCTTATACATCCCCACAGGTGTACTTCCCGTTGCAAGTCCCAGTGTGACTTTGTCCTTTGAGAGTATTGTGTTCTTCACAATCTCCGCGCTCTTAATGCTTAAATCCTGATAATCCTTTGCTATGATGACGTTCATAGTTACCTCCTCTTGTATAATAACCGAAGTAAAGACATAAAACTACACGGACTGAAAAGAAAGTGAATGTAGTTTGTTTTAGGATGTTATCACTTTAACATTATTTCTTAATCTAAAACATTTAGTTATATTTTGTAGTATTACTACTTGTAGAAACATTTACATATAAATAAACTTACCCCAATTATGGAGGTTTTATGGATTACCTTACCCTGGCAAATCTGCCGGCTCTGTATTTCGTAGTCGGCGCCGTACTGTTATTCATAGCGCTCGGATGCTTATATTTCATCGTGAAGTTCTACAAGGCGGGAATAAAGCTCAACATGGAGAAGTCCGTACTGAAGAAGGCTATAACTTCCTCGGCTTTCTTCACAGTTCTACCCGCAGTATCTATATTACTGGGGGTCATAGCACTCTCGGGAAGCCTGGGTGTTCCAGCTTCCTGGCTGAGACTCAGTGTTGTTGGCAACCTCTCCTATGAAGCAATTGCTGCGGAGGCTGCAGCCCAGGCGATGGGAACAGCACTCGATTCCTCCGCACTCACTTCCTCTACTCTTGTGACAATACTGGCTGTCATGACAACTGGAATATGCTGGGGCGTCATATGCACAATCTTCCTCTGCCCCTGGTACAGCAGAAAGTGTAACCGCCTCCTTACAAAAGGAAGCGAAAACAAGGAAAAGAAAGAAAAGGGATTTGCAGACTGGGCTATGGTGAGTATGTTCATAGGTTTCTGCGGCACGTTCATCGGCTCGTACATTGCCCAGACTATAAAGGGAATAACCTTCGTTCCCCACCGCACTGCACTGGTTGCAGGCGTAGTTATGAAGATATGTATGATTCTCGAGAACAAGGGATACAAGTGGCTCGAGAACTTCTCGCTCTCGGCATCAATGCTGATTGCCATGGCTTCGGCCGTGATTTTCGCCTAGGAGGCAGGTATGGACAGCTTTGATTATTCTGAATTTGAAAAATCGGTACATAGAAGCGGAATTATCATGAATTCCATAGGACTGGGACTTCTCTTTGCCGTTCCGTTCATCTTCTCGGCAGTTCTCAAGACCTCGATATCTTGGTCGGGATGGGCGAAGGGAGTGCTGCGTGTAGGCGCAACATACCTTCCTATATGTATTGTCGAATTTTTAATCTACGTTCCGATTCTCGGCGCAGGGGCATCTTATCTTTCGTTCATCACGGGGAACATCATAAACATGAAACTGCCGTGTGCGTACTCGGCACGTGAGATTGCCCGTACAAGTGCCGGAACAAAAGAGGACTCGATTATAACAACACTCGCAGTTGCAACATCATCACTTGTGACAATGCTTGTTATATTCCTGGGTGTTCTTCTTCTGATTCCTCTGACTCCTGTATTGAACAACCCCACTCTCAAGCCTGCCTTCGACAACCTCCTTCCCGCCCTCTTCGGAGCTCTCGGAGCACAGTACTTCTCGAAGAGCTGGAAACTTGCAGCTATTCCGGTGGCATTCATGACGCTTCTTTGTGTTCTTGTGCCGTCCCTTATTTCACAGACTACAACCATGATGATTCTTGTCGGCGCAATGAGTATTGCACTCAGTTATTTCATGTATAAAAAAGGTATGCTTGAGGAGAAAAAGAAATGAAAGATGAACTTTACTACGGAGAGAAACTCTCCAGAATGATACAATGCGAAACGGTATCTGAACCGGAAAAACCGAACACGGAGAAGTTCGATGCTTTCCACGAAACACTCAAGGAGCTTTTCCCCCTTGTCTTTTCGCGCTTAGAAGTGAATTACATAGACTCCTCCCTTCTCATCAAATGGGAGGGAAAGGGAAAGAGGGAACCCATCCTATTAATGAGCCATCAGGATGTAGTTGCTGCATCCGGAAAGTGGAAAGAGGAGCCTTTCAGCGGGAAAATAGTAGACGGCAGAGTCTGGGGACGCGGGACTGTCGACACAAAAGGCTCACTCATGTGCATTTTCCAGAGTGTGGAAGAACTATTGGAGGAGAACTATACACCAGAGGGCGATGTTTACATAGCATCTTCTTCAACAGAGGAAGTACAGGGTGACGGGGCACCGAAGACTGTCGAGGTTCTCAAAAGAAGGGGCGTACACCTGGCCTTTCTCATGGATGAAGGCGGTATGATAGTCGATGAGCCGATGCCTGGAGTCAAGGGTCGCTTTGCCATGATAGGCACAGTCGAAAAGGGAACGGGAAATATCGTCGTCACAGCATCCTCCAACGGAGGTCACGCATCGGCACCGGGGAAGAATACCCCGATAGCAAGGCTCAGCGCCTTCATATGCGACATCGAGAAGAAAAACCCGAATGCAATAGAGTTCAGCCCCACCCTCGTCGAGATGTTCTCGAGGCTTGGTAAGCACACATCAGGCGTCCTCGGCTTTGCAATGCGCCACTCGAGAGGCCTAAAGCCCCTTTTGAAGAGAATACTGCCGTCTGTCAGTCCGAAGGCTGGAGCAATGGTGAGAACAACGATGGCATATACAATGTGCGGCGGATCAATGGGAAAGAATGTGCTGCCTGAAAAGGCATGGGTGAACATCAACACCAGGTTCATTCAGCACCAGGGCGTCGAGGAGACAAAACGCATTCTTGCGCCGTACCTTAAAAAATACAACCTTGAGGCTGACTACTCGGGATGCAAGGAGCCTCAGAAGAGTGTAGACTTTACACAGCCTCCTTTCAAGCTTGTTGAAAAGACACTAGCCGAAGTCTACCCCGACGTCATCCCGTCGCCTTACATAATGACAGGAGGAACAGACGCCTACTTCTATTCTCCTGTTACTGAGAATGCCCTTCGCTTTGCGCCGCTCTACATAGATAAACAGCAGCTCGAGAGCATACACGGCCTCAACGAGAACATGTTCGTCTCGTCGCTTCCAAAAGGCGTTGAGTTCTATAAAAAAATCATAGAGAATGCATAACCTATTTGCCGGGGGATATTTCAACTTTTCCCCCGGCGCTGTATAATCCCCATTCGATATGAGTGAAATGGTTTTACACGGGAGTAAACACTCCTCTTTTTTTATAGCATTTATCAAGAAGAACATCGTGATGGTGATTGCCTTTTTCCTCGCCCTCATCACATCAGTCATCATTCCTCCTGATAGAGAGTACATCCAATATTTCGACTTCAAGACTCTCACGTGCCTCTTCTGCGTCCTTGCAGTTGTTTCAGCACTCAAGGACATAAACTTCTTTTATCTAATTGCGCGTAAAATCGCCCACGTATTCAAAACAACACGCCGTGCAATAACAGCTATTGTATATATAACGTTCATCGGCTCCATGCTGATTGCAAACGATATGGCACTTCTGACATTCCTTCCGCTCGGGGCACTTGTACTCACATCAACGAAGAAAGAGAAATACATGTCATTCTGCTTCATAATGCAGAATATAGCAGCTAACCTCGGAGGGATGCTCACACCTTTCGGCAACCCGCAGAACCTCTATCTCTATTCCACATTCAATATCCCGAACGGAGAGTTTTTATCCATCATGGCACCGCCGTTTATCCTGTCGGTTGCACTTATAACACTTTGTTGTATCATATTCGTAAAGAACGAGGAAATCGAAATCAGCGACGAAGAGATAAAACTGGATAAAGTAAAAACGACCCTCCTTCTCATTCTCTTCGCCTATTCGATAGTGATAGTCTTCCGCCTCATCCCCTACTACACAGGGCTGATTGTAATACCGCTGGCTCTCCTCTTCATTGACAGGAAAGCCCTGCTCAAGGTCGACTATCCCCTGCTTCTGACATTTGTTTTCTTCTTCATCTTTGCAGGCAATATGGGAAGAATAAGCGCTGTCAGGTCCTTCTTCTCGTATTTTCTCGATAAGGACACACTAATCTTTTCCGCGCTCTCTTGTCAGGTAATAAGCAATGTACCCTCCGCCATACTCCTGAGTGAATTCACATCCTCCTACGCCCCTCTCCTTCTCGGCGTAAACATAGGAGGAGTGGGAACACTGATTTCAAGCCTGGCTTCGCTTATCACATTCCGCGAATACTCACACCGCTATCCTGAAAAAAGGAAGGCATACATCGAAGAGTTCTCTCTCTTCAACTTCGCCTTCCTAATTATTCTTCTTCTCTTCGAGAAATTCGTCGTTAAGATTTAGAAAAGATGCACTGAGAGCTTCTCAGCTTCCTTAAGTGTCTCCTCCGGCCATACCGATGCCTGCACTTCCCCTATATGTGCCTTCTGCAGGAGGAACATACAGAGCCTGCTCTGTCCGATTCCGCCTCCGATTGTCTGTGGGAATTCTCCGTTAAGTAGGCGTGAGTGCCAATAGAGGTCCTTTCTCTCCATACAGCCTCTAATCTCTAGTTGGCGCATTAAGGATGAAGCATCAACTCTTATTCCCATACTTGAAAGCTCTAAGCTGCTCTTTCTCACCCTGTCATACACTATGATATCACCATTGAGGCCGTGGCAGCCGCCGTCGGTTGGAGTCGACCAGTCATCGTAGTCGGGGGCACGACCGGAGTGCGGCGGGTTACCGAATCCGATTCCGATTAAAAAGATTGCGCCATATTTCTCAGCTGCCTTCTTCTCCCTCTCCTCTGGTCTGAGCTCAGGGTATTCTTCTGCAAGGTCTTCGCTGTGGATGAATGTTATTTCCTCTGGAAGGTAATCCTCCAGGACTGGATAGAGCTCCTCGACAGTAAATGCCGTTCTCTTGATGGCGCCGTAAATCGTTCTCACAGTTTCCTTTAAAAACTCGAGATTCCTCTCGCCTTCTGCCATCACCTTCTCCCAGTCCCACTGGTCGACGTAGATTGAATGTATTGCATCAATATCATCATCGGGTCTGAGTGCGTTCATATCTGTATAGAGTCCGAGTCCCTCGGGGTATGAAAGGTCTGCAAGTGCCATTCTCTTCCACTTTGCAAGAGACTGCACAATCTCCATCTTCTTCTCCCCCAGGTTCTTCACGGGGAAAGAGACGGGTCTCTCGACGCCGTTTAAATCATCGTTGATTCCGCTTCCGCTTTCAACAAACAGCGGGCTCGTTACACGACGAAGCCTCAACGCAGAGCTGAGCTCCCGCTCGAAAATATCCTTAACACTCTTTATCGCACGCTCGGTGTCATGCGTGTCCATAACGGGTTTATATCCCTCAGGAAATTGGCTCATATTTTTTCTCCTTCTTTATAATAAATTTCATTCTGAACTCTTTCTTTCACATCTCTTCCACAGAGTACTTCGAGAATCTTCAACGCTGTATCGAAGGCATACCCTGCACTCTTTCCAGTAATTACATTCCCAGACACTACAACACCGTCTGTGGAGAAATCAAATGAGGGGTAGAAACTCCCGCATCCAGGAAAACACGTTGCCTTATGTCCCGAAAGAATTCCCAGGGGCCCTAAGACAACAGAGGGGGACGCACATACAGCGCCGACTATTCTTCCCTTTTCGTTTGCGTCCTTCAGAAGTGTTGCAACAATTCTACTAGCGGCCAGATTCTTCGCGCCCGGCATTCCTCCCGGGAGGAATACAACGCTGTAATCTTTCTCAAGTGTTTTTTCGCTCAATACTTCGTCAACTCTGATTTTAACAGAATGACTGGACCTTATTTCGCTTCCGTCAACCCCTACAAGTACCGGCTCGATTCCGCCACGCTTGAGGATGTCGTAAACGCATAGCGCCTCGCACTCCTCAAAACCCTGGGCAAGTATAATCAATGCTCTCACTATAGAATATCCTCCTTTCCTCTTTTTCTGCTCTCCCTCAATATTGATGAAGCATGCTTGATAATCCTTTCCGTCTCATCCCAGCCTATGCATGCATCGGTAACGGAAACACCATACTTCAATAGGGATATATCATCGGGAATATCCTGTCTTCCTTCATAGAGATTGCTCTCTATCATGAAGCCTTTTATTGACTTATTCCCCCATACCTTCTGGTCGATTATATTCCTCAATACCCTCTTCTGCCTCGTGTAGTCCTTGTTGGAGTTCTGATGCGAGCAGTCGATTACAATACGCGGCTCAAGTCCGGCTTTCTTCATATCGGCCTCTGCGCTCTCTACGACATTTTCGTAGTAGTTCGGGCCGTGTACACCGCCGCGGAGGATTATGTGCGTGTATGGATTTCCCTTTGTCATGTACTGTGCTATTTCGCCGTTACGTTTGACGCCGATGAATGCGCTGGGCTCCATTGCACTTTTTGCCGCATTGATTGCAGCTGTGTAGTCTCCTCCTGTACTGTTCTTGAAGCCAACCGCAACAGAGAGCCCGGATGAGATAGCCCTATGAGTCTGACTCTCAGTTGTGCGTGCCCCGATACTCGACCAGCTCATGAGCTCGTCAGTGTATTGCGGAACAATCGGATCGAGGCATTCGCATCCGACAGGAAGACCAAGCCGGGTAATATCTAAGAGGAGACTGCGGCAAATCTCAAGGCCCTTTTCGATGTTGTAGCTGTTATCCATATAGGGGTCTGTTATGAGGCCCTTCCATCCGAGCGCAGTTCTGGGCTTTTCAAAGTATGTACGCATGACAACAAAGAACTCATCACTGACTGAAGAAGCAAGGTCCTTCAATTTCGATGCATACTCGAGTGCAGCCTTCGGGTCATGGATTGAACATGGTCCGATGATGCAGAGCATGCGTTCATCCTTTCCCGAAATTATATTGTTGACACTCTCTCTGTACGAAAGGATTTTCCCCCTGTCCGAGTCATATAAAGGAAAGAGAGAGCCCAGCTCATCGGGGCTCTTTATACTCTCTATTTTTTCTATTCTTAAATCCTGGGTTGTATTAAGCATACGCTATTTTACAGTAAAAGCGTCCTTTTCGTCAGCACTGTTTACAGTTCTCGACGATTTTCTTCCCTCGGGTTTGATTTCTCCTGCAAGCGTGAGACTGCGCTTTGTGAGTGTCGGTCCGATAAGCTCGTAGACAAGGACGGCAAAGAGGACGACGCTCCTTACGACAGCACCGTCGGAGAGGTTCTGTGCAGTCAGTGCCATACCAAGTGCAACTCCTGCCTGAGGAAGAAGTGTTATACCCAGATGCTTCTGTATAGTCTCGCTCGTGTGCTCCATTTTACATGAAAGATATGCGCCGCTTATCTTTCCAAACGACCTGAAAACGATGAATATGACACCGATTAGAATTACAGTCGGGTTGAGGAGTATCGATAGGTTGAGCTCAGCGCCGCTTAGGACGAAGAACAGCATATTCAACGGTCCTGTCCATCTCTCAACTCTATCCATCAATTCCTGACTTGTCTCGCAGATGTTGCAGAATACGGTTCCGGTAATCATACAGACAAGAAGGAGTGAGAATTTAAGCGTAACCGGTCCGACATTGAATTCCTTCGAGGAGAAGCCGACGGCAAAGAGGACGAATGCAACGGCAAGTGCAAGACGCTTACTTCTTGAATGGAAGAATTTCTCGAGAGCGTTCAGAAGATAACCAGCTACTCCTCCCAGGACAAACGATAGTCCTATCTCCAACAGCGGCTCGAGGATGATTGTTACTGCACTTGCACTTCCAGTCTCCAAAGCTGATGCGACACCGAATGAAACGGAGAAAAGGATAAGCCCCACGGCGTCATCGATGGCGACAACCATCAATAGAAGCTTTGTCAAGGGACCTTCAGCCTTGTACTGTCTTACAACCATCAAGGTTGCTGCAGGTGCAGTTGCTGCTGCAATTGCTCCGAGTGTGATTGCAGAGGAAAGCGAAATGACAGAAGGCGCGATGAAGTGAAGAGCAACAAGGGCTATATCTACAATGATTGTTGTGATTACAGCCTGTAATATACCGACTGTAATTGCGGCTCTACCCATGCTCTCGAGATCCTTGAGCCTGAATTCGTTTCCGATTGCAAATGCAATGAAGCCGAGTGCTGTCTGGCTGATGATATCGTAGGAAGCAACACTCTCAAGTGTATTGAATCCCAGGCCCGGAACGCCCAGGCGTCCGATAAAGTAAGGCCCTATTAAAAGTCCTGCCACAAGATATGCGGTAACTGCAGGAAGTTTAACAAGCTTAGCCAGTCTGCTCATCAGAAGACCGGCAATCATACCACCCGCAAGAGTAATCAAAATTGTGTCCATAAAGTACCTCGCATGAAAATATACCAATGGGATATTTTATACATTTATTATTTATGAACAAGTCATTTACAGCTTAAATGTTAAAAATTCTTCGCCAACATGGTCCTCAAACTTTGGGAAGCGTGAAATTAAATGAAGTGTACTTTTCATTTGTTTCAGATAGATATGCTGTTATTACAACATTTCCGTTTGTCGTATCGAGGGTAATGTCATACCAATAGCCCATACTCTCGTATTGGACAACAGGAGTAATCTTCCTGTGATAAGCAGCTGCATTGAGTTCCCCGAGGTTAGAGGAAAGGTTATAGGCAAGGTTTCCCAGGTGATTGTGGCCCGTTAGGATAAGACCGACATTATTCTCGCTCATAATCTTATAAAGCCTGTTGCTCTCCTCGCTGCTGAGGCCGAAGATGAAGAGCGAAGGGCTCAGGTTATTTCCGATTGATACGTTCTCGTGTGCAATAATCATCCTGTAGAGGGCAGTCTCCTTCTTGAGTGCCTCCTCGAGATCCTCGAATTGCTTATATCCTACGCTGTCACCGGTTGTATCTATTTTGTAGATGGCAAGAAGCGGCTTGTCACCAACCTTACCGTAGTAGTAGCATCCTGCCGTTGTATATGTGTCCCCACCCTCCGTACTGTTCCAGATTGAGGAGTAGTTGTGCCTGTCGTGGTTACCGATTGCTATTGTGACGAAGTTCTCACTCGTGAGGCTTTTCACCTTCTCAATGAAAGCCTTGTCACTTTCTGTGATGACGCCGGTATCTGTAAAGTCGCCGAGGTGGAGAACAAACGGATAGTTCCTCTCCGCAAGGGCAGAGAAATACTTTTCGTTGTACCACTCGGAATTATCCCTCCCGAAGTGTGTATCGGTAATCATGGAAAAGGAGAGGCTCGTCTTATCATCCATAGCCGAGCCGTCAATCCATGTTTTCTCGAGGAATGGATTCGACACATAATCATACGTGTTAAGGTAGTCGATTGTACAGGAGACGAAGAAAACAAGTATAAGAGCCAGTAATAAAGGAATAATCTTTCTCATATAATCCTCCTGTATCCTGCACGGATACGCGAAGCATATAAAACACGGTAGTTGTCCATCAAAACCTCTGCATGTGTAAATGAAATGCTTACGAGGACTGAATCCTTCGGGGTAAGGTTGAAAACAGTGTCGATACCGTAACTTGTCTTGGCGTTCCATTCCTTTTCATAGCGGTAATTGTTCTCAAGAAAGAGAGCTAAATCAAAAAGTGTATTTCTGTAGCCGAGCCTTATAGAAAACTGCGGACTCAGGATAAATAGCGGAAGTTTCGTATACTCCGAATATGAGAGTGCACCCTCGGCCCCTCCCCCGATATCAAAATAGAAGCCGTAGATTTTGAAGTTAAGGCGCATAAGATAGCTGAGCGCTGTATATCCCCCTTCGGAGAATACGTAGCCTGTAAAGAGATCGAGCTGATGATTCAATATCCCCTTTTTGTTGTAATACTCTGCCGTGGCGTTGAGCTTTCCGCCCCCCTTATATGCAAGGTAGAGCGAGAAATCATCGTAGGAAACAGCACCATCAACAAATAGATGATCTTTCTTCTCGTTCATTGTACCGCTGAGTCCCAATCCTCCCTCAAAAGTCAATGCAGAAAGAGAAAGCGCCACAAAAAGCAATGCACAAAACGCCGTGATTTTTTTCATGCGTAGATAATACGTAAAAGAGAAGAAAATATCTATTATAAAAAAATAAAATATCACTAGGTCATTATCTGACCTACTCCATAATCTATCATGAACTACCACTCCCATGCGGTGACTTCGTCGTCCTATGGAAATGGTATCTAAACAGTCGTGACAGTTACCTGTTTCCAACC
>CAVIUT010000061.1:0-12153 GCA_963646155.1 Eggerthellaceae bacterium
TTTCTTCTTATCGAGTCTCTTATCTAAATCCACTTCCACGCATAATGAGACATACACAATATTCATTTGCTATCTCTTGCTTCATTGATTAGAGCTTCAATCTCGTCGTCTGACTTGAAGCCTTCTCTTGCTGCCCTTTCTCTCATGTTGTTAAGTGCTATCATCGCTTTAGCCTGCCTGACTGCTCATTCCCTCTCGGTTTTGATATCATTTCGGGACATTTAACAGCTTTTGGCAAAAGGTGCCCCATTTTAGAGCACCTTTGAGGCTATTTGTATTTAACTACAACAGATACGTTGCCACTTATATTAGAAGGAATAAGTTTACCGTCTATCTTCTTTCCGTTGACAGAGAGTGAGTACTCGTTTCCACGTTCTGCCTTTATATGTAGTGTTGAGCCTCTGTATTTTCTTACAGCTGTGAATGACGAAATTTCCTTTGGGAGAACCGGGTTGATTTCGAATCCGTCAAGGCGGGGAGTAAGGCCGAGAAGGAATTGGCTCGCGTTGACAAATGTCCAGGCAGCGCATCCTGTGAGCCAGCTGTTCTTTCCTTCCCCGGTATTGGGGGCATCACGGCCGGCAACCATCTGACAATATACGTAGGGCTCAGTCTTTCTTATCTCGCTCCTGTCTTCATTGAAGGCGGGTGAGAGCTTACGGTAGATATCGAATGCCCTGTCACCGTGCCCCAGAAGTGTTTCTGCCGAGCTTACCCACGGGTTGTTGTGACAGAAGATTCCGGCGTTTTCCTTGTATCCCGGCGGATATGATGATACCTCTCCGAGGTTAAGGTGGTATTCCTTATATGCAGGCTGCAGGAGGATTATTCCTTCCGGACTGTCGAGGAGTTCTTCGGTGCTCTTCAGAGCCTTCTCCGCCATGCCGTTATCGAGTCCGATTCCCGCCATCACGCACATTCCCTGCGGCTCGATATAAATCTTCCCGTCATCGCATTCCCTGCTTCCGACCTTCTTCGAGAATGCATCGTAGGCCCTGATAAACCATTCGCCGTCCCAACCAGATGTTTCGACAGCTTCAACCATCCTGTCTATCTCTTCTCTGATTTCATCAGCTTCTCCGTCCTTCTTGAGGTATCTTAATATCTCCTCATACTGGGAAGCGTATTTGACAAAAAGTCCTGCGATGAATACCGACTCTGCCTTTCCAGATTCGAAGTTCGAACAGGTCTGGAAACTTTCACCGGGGGTGGAGGAGAAGCAGTTGAGATTCAAGCAGTCATTCCAGTCTGCTCTTCCTATAAGAGGAAGGGAGTGGGGGCCTTTGTGATTGACCGTATACATTACGCTTCTTCTAAGATGCTCAAGTAAAGGCTGAGAGAGACTCTCATCATTATTGAACGGCACCATTTCATCAAGTATCGAAGAGTCGCCGGTCTCTGCTAGATATGAGTATACCGAAGCCACAAGCCAGAGCGGATCGTCATTGAAACCGCCTCCGATATCGCTGTTACCTTTCTTATCGAGCGGCTGGTATTGGTGATATGTTGAACCGTCTTCGAACTGTATTGATGCAATATCTATAATCCTCTGTCGTGCCTTTTCGGGGATTATGTGCATGAAGCCCAGTAAATCCTGACATGAGTCCCTGAATCCCATACCTCTTCCGATGCCGCTCTCGAAATAGGAAGCGGATCGTGACATATTGAATGTGACCATGCACTGGTATTGGTTCCAGATATTGACCATCCTGTCAAACTTAGCGAGTCCCGTGTTTACGTTGAATTTCGACAAGAGGCCGTCCCAGTATGATTTGAGTTCGCCCAGTGCCTTATCGACATCATCTTTAGAGGAGAACCTTTTCTCCATTTCGAGTGCTTTCTTCTTGTTTATGATGCCTTTCTTCTCCCACTTCTCCTCATCTTTGTTCTCGACGTACCCGAGAATGTAGATAAGAGTTTTCTCTTCACCCGGATTAAGGGAGAATGTGTTTTCGAGTGCAGCGATGGGAGACCAACCCGACGCAACGCTGTTTGATAGGTGTTCGTTTTCGAGGGCTGCGGGTGTGTCATAATTATTGAACCTTCCGAGAAACGAGAGCCTGTCGGAGTCGTATGATGAGATCTCATCATTGACCGAGAAGAAGGCAAAGTGGTTTCTTCTTTCCCTGTACTCGGTTTTATGGTAGATGGTGTTCTCCAGAATTTCCACTTCTCCCGTCGAGTAGTTACGCTGGAAGTTCGTCATATCATCAAGTGCATTCCAGAGGCAGAATTCGACGGCGCCGACAGTTCTAATATTTTTTACTTTACTACCTTCGTTCTTGAGCGTGAGGGCCATTATCTCGCACGTTTCCTTGAGGGGGACGAAGAAGGTCAAATCGGCTTTAAGATTATTCTTTTCTGACTTGATTGTTGTGTATCCGAGACCGTGACGACACTCGAAAGAGTCAAGTTTTGTTTTGAGGGGGAGAAAACACGGTGACCATTTTATGCCGTTGTCGACAATATAGAACAAGCGTCCTGTATTATCTTCCGGGACATTGTTGTATCTGAAGCGAGTAATGCGGCGCATTTTGGCGTCACGGTAGAAATCATATCCTCCGCCTGTGTTGGAAATAAGGGCGAAGAAATCCTCTTCACCGAGGTAGTTTATCCAGGGAAGGGGAGTGTATGGTGTTGATATGACATATTCTTTGTTTTCGTCGTCAAAGTGTCCGAATTGCATATAGCCTCCAGTTTGTTCAAGCACTGAACTATATACATTTAAACACATATTCAGCTTTTATCAACACCATCAGTGGACTTTAGGCCTTATTTCAGGGTGCGTGATGTACTTTTCCTGATAATCAATGACGAGGGCATCTTTGTTATGGTATTCTCAACGCTTCTTTCCGGATTCTGTATCAACGAGAGAAGCATCTGCATTCCCAGTTGACCCATCTGCTCTAATGGCGGCTGGAATGTAGATATTGGAGTTGGCCAGAAGGAAGAGAATTCACGGTTGTCAAAGCCGAGGACAAGGAGAGAGTCAGGTACTTTTCTCCCCATTTTCTCCGCTGCCGTAATAGCCCCGGCCGCCATATAGTCGTTGGAGCAGAAAATGCCGTCTACTTCACTGTCGGCGGTGAGGATTTCGATTGTCTTTTCATAACCGCTTTTAAACGAGTAGTCGCCTTCCTTTATAGCTGAGTCGTCGAGTATTATGTTGAGTTCCTTCAATCTATCGAGAAAGCCTTTGCTTCTAAGCGTTATCATCTCACGCTTTTCCGGCCCTTTTATAACAGCAGGGTGTGAAGAGCCCGATGCTATGAGATGCTCGGCAGCCTGCATTCCTCCCGCATAGTTATCGGGGACGATTGAAGGTATTCCTTCAATTTCACTATTTATCGAAACAATCGGAATGGAAGATGTGGAAAGCTCGTCGATGTCGTTTGAATTCATCGTTAGGTGTGAACAGAGAAGAATGCCGTCTACATTGTAGGAACGGAAAATCTTGAGCGCCTTCGAGATGTTGCCGCCGAGTTCGACACCGCTCGCAAATAACAGCGAACTGCCGGAGCCTGACAGGGCATATTCAGCACCCCTCACAAAGAGGGTTACAAAGCCCTCTGTGATATCACTCGCGTAGCACCCGATAATCCCGCTCTTACCGCTGCGGAGTCGGCTTGCATTGAAGTTCGGAGTATAGCCAAGTTCCTTAATGACCTGGAATATCCTCTTCTTTGTAGCTTCGTTGACAGGCCTTTTGCCGTTGAGCGCATGGGTAACGGTAGCGGGAGATACTCCCGCCTTACTAGCTACATCGATGATGGTGACATTTCTCATAGCGTTATCCTATCATGAAGATATCTTTCCATTCAATCATCACATTTTTCCGTATTCCCGTTCATGGCGATGAGGTCGAACTTTTCGAAGCTCACAACAACGGAGATTTCTTTCCTGTCGTTCCTGTCGAATTTGACTCTGACAAAGCGGTCGGAGAGGTCATATACCCAGCCGCTCCCGGCTTCTTCCCAGTCGTCGTGTGCAAGGTACTGCGTAAGCTTTTCGCCGTCGACTGTTACATAGAACGCACCTTTCTCCTTATTGAGTACATTGAGGTAAATTCTATTCCAGCTTATCGGATAATCCCCCACGCTCGAGAGGGTAATCTCTGTGCCTCTTCCGCTCCTGACACTGATTGCAGTTTTAACATACTCACCGTTCTCGCTTACGCCGTCATCATCGTAGAGCGTGAAGGTAGAGTCGCTCTCAGGAGTTACTGTGACTGTAATTGTCTCTGCCTTATCTCTTGTAGACTTTTTGATATCTTCCGAGGACACGATGATGGATCCGCCCCTCTGGAACATCGGAATTGAGGAGAGAGTGACTGGAACTGTAATTGTTCTTCCGCCTTCATATTCCTTCCAGTTGTCATTCATGTCATACCATTTAGTGCCTTCTGGGAGGTAAAGCGTTCTTGTTGTTGCTCCCTTCTCAAGTACATTTCCAACGAGTATGGACGGCCCGAAGAGAAATGTGAGGCTGTCGTCGCTGTAGCACTTTTTATCATGCGGAAATTCCATGAAGAGAGCTCTCCATGCCGGGGTACCTTTTTCATGTGCCTCGTACATAAGAGAGTAGAGGTAGATAAAGAGTGTATATCTTATTCTGAATGCATCTCTCACCATATCCATATACTCGGGGTAAGACCAGGGCTGTGTGACGGTGTTGTCGCTGTTTGCAGAGTTAAGGCAGAAGCGTGGCTGGAATATGCCGTTCTGGAACCACCTGAGGAGGAGTTCGCCCTCCGGTGCGGGGCCTGCAAATCCCCCGATATCACATCCGGTGTTGGCGACCCCGCTGAGTCCCATTCCGATGATGAGTGCGGTGTTGTACTTGAGGGTTGCCCATGCTGTGACATTGTCGCCTCCCCAGACCTGTGCATAGCGCTGTATTCCTGCGTAGCCAGAGCGGTTTGTTACATACGGTCTCTTCCCCGGGTATACTTCTCTCAATACTTCGGTTGCCATGAGAGCCATCATATTCGACTGTATGACCTTGAGCTCGGCCATTGTTCCACCCATACCTTCCTTATCGCACCTGGCATTCCTGTCTTCGACTCCGTCATACTCGCAGTTGTCATTCCATATGGTATGTACGCCTTTCGATAATAAACTTTCCTTCTGTAGTTCCTTCCAGAGTCCTCTTCCTTTCTCGGAGGTGAAGTCGACAAAGCGGCCGCGTCCTCCCCACCATTTGCCGATGTAATCATCTTTGCCGTCAGCCTCCTTGATAAATACATCATTCTTTTTAAAGCGTTCGAGCATGGGGTGCCCCGGGAGTATTCCCGGCTTTGTGTTTGGAATTACCTGAATTCCTCTCTCCTCCATCTCCTTGATGAATTTATCGGGGTCGGGGAAGCGCTTCTTATTCCAGTTGAAGAAATACCTCAGGCCGTCATCTTCGCCGGAAGTGTAGCCGCTTGCGAGCCAGAAGCCGTCGATTGGAAGTCTCTCCTTCTCGAACTTGTCCATAACCTTGAGTATTTCCCTGTCGCAATTCTCAGGTAATTCACAATAGTACATCGTAGAGTCGATGAACCCCAGTGACTGCTTTGTCGGCATTATTGTGCGCCCGGTGAGCCATGTGTAGCGCTCGACTATATCCTTCACATCCGGCCCGTTGATGAAGAATATGTCCAGGTCCCCGCCGTCAGCCTGGTAGTAACAGTATCTGTCCCAGTAGCCGCTTCTTTCATTTCCCATGTCGAAAACACAGTCATAGGAATTGTTGTAGAAGATGCCGAGAGAATGGAGGGAGATGTCGTTTGTCCTTATATAGAATGGGATGTGTTTATACATCGGGTCTCCGTTCTCAGGGTCTGTTGCAATGGCATCGCGGGGCATCATCCTCATTCTTTTACCTTTTTTGTCGAGTCCGCCGTTCTTTTCCCCGAAGCCGTAGAAGTGGTCGCTCTCTCCGTCAATCCTGCTGTAGTGTGATATACGCCCCAAAAAGTCTATTTCATATGAGCGCTCGGGTAAATCCTCGTAGAAGATGTTGCCGTTTCTGTCCTTGAGTGTGATGTAGAACGGGTCCTTGTTGATTACAAGTGACATACTTGATGTTTTTATAATTGCTTCTTTCCTATCCTCTTCAATCGGAAGCGAGAGACTCTTGATGCGCTTCCTTTCACCCTTGAAAAGAGTGTCGAAGATGTCCTCCCATGCCGTTGTGACAAGGGCATATGACGCCTCCTCGAATTTCCTATCAAAGGAAAAACGTAGTCTAATTACATCGTCGGATAAAACCCAGAGCCTGGCTTCTCCTTTATCTGTTATTATCTCGATGTAACCATTATCAGTCTGTGTAATCTTTTCTACTCTGCGGGCAATCATATGCGCCTCCTATTGAATTTCAATAAGTATAGAGCCATGTGCAAAATACTGTCAAACAATTTGTTTGGGTAAAAATCAATTATAAATCAACAAGTTGAGTTTAGTATAAATCAACTTGTTAATAATTAATAAATTATAGTAAAAATACAACTAATATGTAAAACTGATATTCAATGCAAAACGTTTTGTTGATAACTAATGATTTTGCCCCTTATATTGTTTTCATACTCCATGTTTTGCCCCGGAATAATCCTTCTTTTCCTTTCATATTTGACAAAAAAGGCGGGGAGAAGCCTTTAAATAGTAGGAGTCAAAATGGAAAATACAAATAAAGCAGGATACAAAAGTGTATCTGTTGAAATGTTCAACACCTTCTTCTCGTCGGAGAGGAGGATTACCCAGGAAATCGTAAATACCCTCCTTGATGGTAGTTATATTGTGAAGGGAATTGAAGAAATGAGCGTGGACGAAAAGATATTCGGTTTCTATCATCCATACATCGTACTCGACGCTCTTTCGTCTGTCGGGAGGTGCATGATAATACTCACTCCGATTGACAGCACGACAGAAGAAGTGAGGGACCCGCTTGTCGGCTACATGCTCAACAGGGAGGTGGCAAGAAGAATGAATGTCTTTCCGCTTGTCGTGGTCTTCGATTCCTCTGGAAACTCAGCTCCCGGCCGTCCTCTCTCCATCAGCTTGATAAAAGGGGAGTGCTGTACATTTGCTCTCTGCTCAATACAGATGGAAAAAAGGGAAGAAGTGACAGCGAGGGATGTGCTTATATCTGATTTGATGTGTACAAGGAGTAGTGAAATAAAGAACGGAGATATAAGGCGAGTATACGATGCATCCTACAGAAAATGCGGACTCGAGGAGATGGAAAGGGTCTCTTACGCCATGTGGCTTGAGGCTGTAAAAAGGGATATCCAGAAGCTCGGGCTCGATCCGGGGGCTATAATAAAGTAAGAGCCGGGGAACCGGCTCTTATCATCATGCAACGTAGAAATAAATCATCAGATAGTGGAAGAGCGTTCCGAAGAGGATGAAGATGTGGAAGAGCTCATGACTCCTGAAGTTTTTGTTCTTCTCAAGAAACGGAAGGGAAGAAGCGTAGATTACACCACCAATCGTGTATGTGATTCCACCGAGAAGAAGGAATCTGAAGCCGTCGGGAGTTAAAAGGAAATAGAGGCGCTTCAGGTATGGAGATACAGCCCATCCCATCGCTATATAGATGATTGATGAGATGTACTTCGGGCATGTAACCCAGAAAGCTTTGAAGAGAATGGAAAGAAGAGCAAGGGCCCAGATGATGGAAATGAGAATAATTCCTCCGTTACTCTTGAGCGTTGTTACACAAAGCGGAGTATATGTTCCGGCAATGAGGACGGGAATCATCATGTGGTCGAATTTCTTAAGCCTTATGTTTTTCTTCTCACTCTCTAGCGTGAAACTGTGGTAGCATGTGGAGGCGGCATAGAGTATGACCATCGAGAAGGTGAAGACGGCGTATGATATAAGCTCAACGAGGTTTTTGCCGTCGAGCGAGCCCTTGATTAGAAGTACCGGCGTCAGCACTATCGAGCAGATAAATCCGATGAGGTGTGAGAGTGCACTGAGTCTGTCCTTGACTTCAAACGCCCTCTTTTCTTCAACTTTGGGAAGCATAATGTTGATAACCATAATTTCCTCCTTGTCAAATACTGTTTATGCGAGTATAACAAACTTATAAACGGTTTTTTAAAAACTTATCAATAGTTAAACAGTATTAGTTTAACCTGTCAAGAGTTTTTTAAAAACTTATTAAAGGATTGAATAAAACCATGATTCTTGAACTAGATAAAACAACAAAGGAGAAAATCCTTTCCTATTCGCTTCCTTCCTATTCGGAAGTACCTGATGTGGGGTTGTACCTTAATCAGGTATCTACATACATCAACAGATACCTCGAGCCCTTCTGCGGCTTTCAGATTACGGAGAGCATGATCAGCAATTATGTAAAAAAGAAACTTATCCCCAATCCTATTAGAAAGCAGTACTCGCGGGACTTAATCTGCTATTTGTTATTCATTGCGCTCTGTAAGAGTGTATCGACCCTTGATGATATACAAATTCTCCTTACTCTGCAGAAGGAGAACGGACACAGCGTGGAGGACTCATATACATTCTTCAAAAACGAGTTCTCTCAAATCCTATTGTCTGTATTCGGCCTCGAGAGAATGGAGGAAAAAGAGAAAAGAGAAGACGAGAGCGTCGAGAAGGAGCTGCTTGAGAAGCTCATTGCCGCCATCGCGCACAAAATCTACGTCGACACTATATTTAATACCCTCAGAAAAGAGGAAGAGTAGGCTGAAGGAAGAAATCATCAAATTTGACGAGGTTTACGCTGCCGTATTTTTCAGCATAGTCGATGCATCCCTCTGTGAATCCGGCCTTTGAGAAGAGGAAGAAGTGTTTATCATTTTGAGGGAACATACTGCCTCTTTCTATAAGGGTTTCCAGTACATTTTTTTCCACTTTCTGGTTGTTCCATTTGCATTCAGCTATAAGAAGTGAGTCGCCGTCTCGACCTAGGATATCTACTTCCTCTGATTTATGTGTTCTGGCATTTGTTCCCCACCAGCGCCCGAGATCCCTGAAGAAGACGGGACTTCTGCCGGCGAGAAGAAGTTTCCATAGATATTGCTTAGATATTTCTTCAAATACAGGACCCATGTAGGAAGAGAGTTCATTCTCGATGATTTTGTAGACTAGACTACCGGCGCCTCTTGTTATGAGCGACCTGTTGTTGAATATGAACTTATACCAGAATCGGAACATGTTATCTTCAATGCTATAGATTGTCTTTCTCTCCGATTTTTCGCCGTAAGGGGTTTCTTTTTTCACTATGCCGAGGCCGACTAGGTTTTTGACATACATTGAGGTTTTTCCCGTCTCTTCAGAAATGCGGGAAGCAATCTCATTGAGCTTCGAGCATCCTGTTGCGATTGCCGTGATAACTGCATTGTACTCTGCGGGCTCTCTTTCTTCCTGCTTTAAAAGATTCAGCGGCTCTTCAAATAGAAAAGAAGAGGGCTTGAGATATATTCTCTTTATGTCCTCTTCAAGAGAAATGCTGTCATCAACCTCTCTCAGGTATTGCGGCGTTCCCCCGAGAATACCATATAGAACGGCCTTTTCTTCATTGGAGTAGTTTTTGAAAAAGAGGGTTGACGAGAAGAAATCAAAGGGCTCGACTTTCAGCTGCAGTGTACGCCTCCCGTAAAGCGGAGACTTGTAGGCAAGTACATTGTCTGTCATATAGGACAATGAAGAGCCCTTGTTACTAACATAATTTATTTTATCACCTCAAGTTGAATAAGACTAGTCTTAAGGTGTGGATTTTCTATTATTTTTTCAATTGGGCTTACATCCCCGGAGTAAACTCGGGGGTTTTACGCCCTGGGATAAAAAAGAGTTGTCAATCTAGTAAACTATGATTTAGTAAATCAAAAATTAGTAAATTATAATTTAGTAGTTTATGGAATAGAATGAAGGCGCGATAATCCTATGTGCAGTAGAGGATTATCAACTTACGGTGTTAATTTTGCTCTTTATGGACTTCACAGCTGCATATGCAGACGCAAGGGCAAAAGTGAGGTTGTAGCCACCACATTCGCCGTCAACGTCGAGAATTTCGCCTACAAAATAGATGTTCTCCACGTTCCTTGATTCCATTGTTTTCGAGTCAACTTCCTTTGTATCGACTCCACCTTTTGTCACCATGGCTTGATTTTTATTTCTCCCCTTGAGTGTCGAAGTAAAAGAGTGCAAAGACTCTTCGATAAGGCGCAAGTCAGATTTTGTAAGAACGGCAACTGTCTTATCCTTTATGGATTTGAAAAGGAAGAGGAGGAGGGAACGGGGAAGGGAGGTAATACGGGATAGCGCGTTTATTACATTTGTTTTTCCGTTTTCCTTTTTGATTTTGCAACTCTCGAAGTTATCGACAAAGTTGATTTTCAACTCTGCTCCTTTTTGGGCGTAGTGCGAAATGTTTTCGGCTGCCGGCCCCGAGATGCCGTTACGCGTGAATATGATGTCACCGGTAAAACTCTTCTTTTCTATTGTAAGGGTGACATTCTTTACACTGACACCTTCAAGCACGGTAGTGTCGATATCAAAAACTAAAGGCGAGAGTGAGGGCTCGGGAGTAATGATTGAGTGGCCCAGAGTAGAGGCAAGACGGTAACTGTCTCCTGCACTTCCCGTCTGAGGATATGTCATTCCACCGGTAGCAAGGATTAAGAAATCTGAAGAGAAGACTCCGTTATCTGTTTTGACGACGAAGACTTCATTTTCCTTTGTGACGGAAAGGACAGAGGTGTTGTATAGAACATTTTGCTTATTACTCAAAAGAGCGTCACGTACATCACTGCTTTTTTCGCTTATCGGGAAGACCTTACCGTCCTCCCTTATGTATGTATCAACTCCGAGGGATGAGAAGTGCGCCCTTATCCTGTCGGGAGGAAAAGCGTAGATGGAGGGCGTGACAAAATGCCTCTTTTCGTAGTAGTGCGTAACAATTTCCTCTATTTCTCCGCTGTGCGTAAGGTTGCACTTTCCGTTTCCTGTTATTAGGAGTTTGAGTCCCGGGACACTGTTCTTTTCGATAAGAAGCGAGGAAGGGAGGAGATGGGAGGCAAAAAGGCCTCCTGCGCCTCCTCCAATTATGATTACCCTATAGTGGTTCACGCTTTTTTACTTAGTTTCTTCACGAGGAACGGTATTTCAGTTTCGAAGTCGACACCGTATGTGTTGTAGCCCGGGTGGCTGATGGTTTCTGAAATTGACTTCACAACAAAGTCGCCTGCGAGCTTATAGCTGTCCTCGATTGAGAAACCGTTGATTACAGCTCCTGTAAAGACAGATGCGAAGATGTCGCCGGTGCCGTGGAAGGATGTGGAGATTTTCTTATGGAAGTACCATGAATATGTGCCTTTCTCGCTGTCATAGCATGCGATGCCGATTTTATTCTTGACGCCCTTGAGATCTTCCTGGTCCTTGTTGAAGACTATACCCTTCAGGATAACTTTCCTGCTCCCAAGGGATGCAAGCCTCTTTAAGAGAGCTCTGACATCGTCTTCTGTGTAGCCTTCTTTCATGTATTCTTCCCCGAGAAGGAATGCAGCCTCGGAAAGGTTCGGAAGTATTACATCGGCATCCTTGCAGAGTCCTGCCATCGAGAATGCGAAGTTCTGATCAAAGCCGGGGTAGAGCTTTCCGTTATCGGCCATGCACGGGTCGACAACGACAAGGGTGTCCTTTTCCCTGAATCTCTTTATAAGCTCCTTCATCAGGTCTATCTGCTCGAGAGACCCGAGGTAACCTGTATATATACCGTCGAACTTGAATCCTTCCTTCTCCCAGTGGTTGAGAATCGGGATTATATCATCAGTAAGGTCACGGAAGGTGAAGCCTTTGAATGCAGTATGGGTGCTGAGTACAGCCGTCGGGATGATTGCTGTCTCAATACCACATGCACTGAGGAGCGGAAGTGCGACTGTAAGTGAACATTTACCGATACAGGAAATATCCTGGATAGTGACAACTCTTTTCATAAATATGCCTCTTATTAATTACTAGATTGTCGATTATATGTTTAATTGGCTAAAAGTTGAACTACCCAATTCATTTATGGAGATTGTCTTCCTCTTTCATTCTTTTCATTTGATGAATACGATGGTAAAGACTACAGTGACTTCTATAATGTAATGACAGAGTACCACTTCCATAGGATAGCTTGCTCCCGCATGGTGGTGGGTGAATG
>CAVIUT010000062.1:0-12062 GCA_963646155.1 Eggerthellaceae bacterium
TTAGCAATAAGCTCAAGTTTTCGTTCTTCTGTCATGTTACAACGACAATATAATACATCATTAAGCCAGCCCGTGCAAAAACGCTTGAAAATTTTACACTGAACTTTTTTCAAGTATAATTGTAACGTCTGTTCTGTAATTTTCAATCGGACAACAAAAAGTCCCTTATAACAGAATCGGATGGACCGAATGAGAGGGATGTAAGCTCTTCTCTACTCACCCACCTGAGTTCATCATGGACGGAAAGTGTCAGTTTTGAGATATCAGAGGTAGGATGTACTAAAAATGCATGCAGTGTGTAATGTATATTGTTGTTGTCAAAGGTTGTTGATGTAAGGTACTTACCCACCTTTATCTTGAGTCCGACTTCCTCCATCCATTCCCTCTCGAGCGTCTCTTCTATCTTTTCGCCCCACCTGTTCTTGCCGCCTATGAATTCCCACTTACCCGAGAGCGGACCACCCTTTTTACGCTTTGCAACAAGATATAAGTTATCCTTTACAAGAACTCCGGCTGTAGTGTCGCGCGTCTCCATCTCTCCTCCTCAAAGCAGTACAAACGAAGGGAGGAGAAAATGAATTACCCCGACTGAGAGGCTGATTCTGGCAAGAAGAAGTTTCTTCTCACCCTTTCTTTTGTCGAGCCAGTCGAGATTACGGTCATTCTTTTCCTTACGTTTAATAGTCACGAAAAAATAAAGTGTATTATAGAAAACAACAAGTGCAGGGATTAAGTCGCCCAGAACAATAGGTCCGGGTGAAATCGGAAGGAGGAGAAGAACAAGTGTTATGAAGAGACCGGAGATAAGGTAGACAACAAGCCCCCGCCTGTCCTGCTCGAGCCAGTCCATAAAGCGCAGCATGAACGATAGTTCAATTCTGTACTTATTCTGGTAGTACATCAATGAATTTAAAAGAAGAAAGAAAACGGAGAGAAAATAACCCTGTATCATCGCTCTCTCCCTATCTCTTCAATTAAATCTTCGGCACTGTAGAAGCCGAGCCTTTCTTTGAGTATGCGGCCGCACCTCTGATGAAGAAGAACGCCGTTAAGTGCGCTTGAGAGCGCATCCATACCAGAAGCGAGGAATGCCCCGATTATTCCCGAGAGCACATCACCCGACCCGGCAACGCCGAGCGAGGGATTAGCGCCGTCAACAACATACAACAAAGTGCCGTCACTTATCATAACTGTAGGTCCCTTGAGGACGACAACTGCTTCAAGCGTCTCTGCTACCGCTTTAATGTTTTCGATAACATTGTCCTTCTCTATATCAAGGAGCTTCAGGAGCCTCTTGAACTCCCCAAGGTGCGGTGTTATTACCCCCAGGTGGGAAAGAGTTAGGTTTCCGAGGTGCTTTATTCCGTCCGCATCAACAACAAGAGGTTTCTTTTTCCCGACGACTTTTTCAAGGAGCTTTCTGCTTCCTCTGTTCCAGCCGGGGCCCACAACATAAGAGGAGCCGTCAAGAAGAGAAGAAGAAGCCATAATCGATGGATAGGACGATAAAATCACAGAGCGTACAAGAGGCGTGGAGACAACGCTGACCTTACCGGAGCCTGCATGAAAAGAGGCAAGGGATGAGAGTATCGGAGCCCCGGGATAGCGGTTACTTCCCCCGACAACTATTGTATATCCCCTTGTATTCTTGTAGTCGCTGATGGAAAAACGGGGCGAGAAGTAGTCATCGTCAGTACAGAGGAAGGTGTTACTAGACGAGATGGCATTCTCGGGAAAGCCGGGGTTGAAGAGTTTTATCGAGCCTGAGTAAGCTCTTTTATCAGGGTCGAACATCTCCCTCTTGTAGCACATGAATGTGATTGTGTAATCGGCTTTGACTAGGTAGCACGAAGGGCAGTCGAGAGAAATAACTATGGCACGGCTGTTATTTATTCTATCTATTACATCCTTTGTTCTCCCGTCTATATCGGAACGGTATTTAACGCCAAAGAGGCCGTCGACAATTGTATCTGCTTTCTCGATTGAGGAAGTAAAGAGATTAGGATTAAGAAGGCTCTTTCTATATTCGTTCTCTTCGTTTCCCTTTTCATAGTGAAGGTAAATCCTGACACTTTTCGCCACAGGAAGGACAAGAGAAGACAAAGCCAGGGCGTCGCTTCCGTTATTTCCTTTTCCCACTACAAAAAGAACCTTCTTCGAGATAAAAAGACTCTTATAGTTTTCATATGCACCCAGCGCTGCGTTTGAGACAAGGGCGCGCTCACTCAGACCGTATCTATTAATGAGAGACTTATCGAGTAATGAAGCTTCACTAGATGAGAGAAGAGGAAACATACCAGGAGTTTAGTATTCAAAAAGGATTTTGTCTTGTTTAATTGATGATTTTCCGGTAAATTTTTTCTGTCTAGGGGTGGCGTAATGCCTGAGAGATACCCTCGAACCTGATCCGGACAATGCCGGCGTAGGGAACGACAGCCTATTTCTTTCTATTTTCCCTGAGACAGAATTTATTTTGGAGGCTTTTATATGAAAAAGCTGATTTCTGTTCTCGTGGCACTCTTATGTGTCCTTTCGCTTTTTTCCCAGCCTGTAAAGGAAGAGGAAAAATCACTCACAGTCTATGCCTATGACTCCTTCTGCGGAGACTGGGGCAGCGCAGGAACTCTCATCCCGCTCTTCGAAGAGGAGACTGGAATAAAGGTGAACCTTGTTTCTGCAGGTTCCTCTGCAGAGATGATAACAAAGGTCCTCCTCGAGGGTGATAATACTTCCTGTGATGTCGTACTCGGTGTTACCGACTATATGGCAGATAGAATCTACAGCGTACTCTCTCCTTTCGATACTCCCCTCCTGGAGAATATAAGAGACGACTTGAAGTTCGATTCTCTCAACCGCCTTCTACCATTCGACTGGGGTGTATTTGCATTTGTATACGACACAGAGTCTGACACACCTGAGCCCACTTCTCTCTGGGACCTTACCAAAGAAGAGTACAAGGGAAAGGTTATACTCATCGACCCGAGAACGAGCAGCGTAGGGCTGGGCCTTTTGTTATGGACATACAACGTTCTTGGTGAGGACTATCTGGAATGGTGGGAGAAGATGGAAGAGAATGCTCTTGTAACAGCATCAGGATGGTCTTCCGCCTACGGTCTCTTTACTGAGGGTGAAGCTCCGATTGTCATAAGCTATACAACAAGCCCCGTCTATCATGTGATGAACGAGGACACAACCCGCTACAAGGCTCTGATTTTCCCGTCAGGCCACGAAGCAACAATCGAGGGCGTAGGAATACTCAATAACACAAAACACCGCACTGAAGCGGAGCGCTTTGTTTCCTTTGTCCTTTCAAAGGGACAGGAGAATATCGCACTTACTAATTCAATGTACCCTGCACTCGAGACAACAGTTATGCCGGAGGCATATGAATATGCTCCGATGCCGGACAAAATATATACGGCAACAGGCCTTGATGTGAGTGCTCTTCTTGCTTCTTACACCGCTTTGATATCAAAATAGAGACATGAGAGAGAAAAATAGATTTTACTTCTTTTTAGCGCTGCCGTCTCTTCTGATAACAGCTCTTATATTTATTTTTCCTCTTGTCTCTGTATTTACTAAATGCCTCTCGGATAAAGAAGAACTCGTAGCTGTATTTACTTCAAACTACACATTATCGCTTCTTCTCTTCACAATCCGTGAGGCACTGCTAAGCGCCCTCCTTTCAACCCTGATTGCCCTTCCTTTTGCCCTTTTCTTCTCGCGCTATACCTTCCCCGGACGCCGCTTTGTCCTGACGCTTTCCGACACTGCATTCGTCCTGCCGTCCGTTATCGTAGTTCTTGCCTTCGTCATCTGGTACGGCAACAACGGCATATTGAATACAATACTCGGTACATTGACAAACGGCAGGGTTAAAGTAAAAATCCTATACTCATTCGGGGCAATAATACTTGCCCATGTATACCTTAACTTCCCACTTGCCTTCTCATTTCTGACTGGGGCATTTATCAACGCCGGGGACAGAGAAGAGAGTGCGGCACTATCGCTCGGGGTATCGCGAGCGAAGGTTTTCTTCTCGATAACGCTTGGAAAAATCAAGGGCAGTATTCTCTCGATTATCCTTCTCATCTTCCTCTTCTGTTTCCCGTCGTTTTTAATTGTAATGACACTCGGAGGAAGTCCTAAGTATTATACCCTCGAGGCCGAGATATACCGCAGGGCATATGTTGAAGGAAACCTCGCATCCTCATCGTCCCTTGCGCTCTTTTCCTTTATCTTCACCGCCCTGCTGATTGTCCTGACATCATACGGGAGGAAGGAGAAGAAGATAAAGCGGATAAAGAGAAATCTCAAAAAGGCGGAAGGAAAAACAAGTATTGCTGCAGTAGTTCTTTCTTTTTTAATACTTCTTTTCATTCTTCCCCCGCTTTTCGGCATCCTCTACCGTTCCTTCTTCAATAAGGACGGAGTATTCTCCATCTCGGGGTGGAAAGCCCTCATAAGCGACAGGACAGTGAGAAAGGCAGTCCTCTCATCCCTCCTTACCGCCCTTATCTCGTCTTATATCGTAACGGAGGCTGCAACTGCACTCTCAATATCATCTGTCAGGCGGAAGACACGTCTCCCGTCCTTTCTCTCCTCCCTCCCGATGGCATCTGGAAGTGTAACACTGGGTCTGGGGTTATCATTTCTGGCGAGCACTCTTAAGGCAGGAGAGGTCCTCTCATTTATCTTTACACTACTTGCACACACAACGGTTATATTACCGTTTGCAATAAGGACAATACTTCCGGGAGCCGAAAAGCTCAGCGATTATCTCTATTCATCAGCACTCTCTCTTTCGCCGGGAAAGATGAAATGCTACCGCAGAGTCGAAAAACCAATGCTGAAATCCGTTACCCGACGCTCCTTTGCATTTTCCTTTGCGCTGTCGCTCGGGGAAACCAATGCAACCCTTGCTCTGGGAGGAGGAAAGATAACAACCCTTCCGATTCTCATATACAAGATGATCGGGATGTACAATTACAGCGGTGCTGCCGCATTGAGTGTTATACTTCTCACGCTCTCACTTATTGTCTTCGCCGTAAGCGAAAGAGGAGGAAAAAATGGCCTATCTTGAAGCAAAAAACATAAAGAAGAAATATGACGATTTTGACCTTGATGTCTCCCTCTCAATGGAGAAAGGAGAGCTTGTGTGCATTCTCGGCCCCTCGGGAAGCGGCAAATCCACGCTCCTTTCGCTTTTAAGCGGGGTCGAAGAGATTGACGGGGGCGAAGTATACCTGAGCGGCAACAACATAACTTCCCTTTCGATAGAAAAGAGAGGAATCGGTTTTGTCTATCAGGACTTCTCGCTTTTTACATCAATGAATGTCGAGAAGAACATAGAGTACGGCATGAAAAGCAGAAAGAGAGCCGAGAGAAAAAAGACGACGGAGAGTCTCTTGTCGCTCGTAGGGCTCTCAGGCTATGAAAAGAGAAGCGTCGAGACGCTCTCCGGAGGAGAAGCACAGCGCGTTGCGCTTATCAGGGCGATTGCTGCAGAAAGCGAAGTACTCTTTCTCGACGAGCCTCTGGCGTCTCTTGACCTCAGGCTGAGGAAAAACCTACGCTCCAGGATAAGGCAGATTCATGACAGTTTAGGTCTCAGCATGCTCTACGTCACACACGACAGGGACGAGGCCTTTGCTATTGCCGACAGGATAATCATTATGAAGGACGGGCGGATAGATACTTCCGGCACTCCCGAAGAGATTTACGCCCACCCCAAAACTCTTTTCTCCGCATTCTTCACAGGCGACGGTACAGCACTTGATTCCTCTCTACTTGGATGGACAGAGAGTGGCGGAACGCTCTTCTTCCGCCCAGAGAATGTAAGCGCAATAAGTGAAGAGCCCCTCAATACCGAAATCTACCCTAACCACATTATTTTCAACGACTGCACTGTCGAGTCGATAGAGTACAGAGGTGACGGCTATATGGTACTTCTTTTATTCAAGGGCAATCCGATTATGGCCTTTACGAGGATAAAACCCAGAAGAAAGACGGTTTCTTTATTAATTTTAAAGGATTCTATACAGAAACTTTGACAAAATCGGGGAAAAAGGTGTTTAGATAACAGGAGAAGAAGAAATGAAAAAGATAATCACTATTATTCTAGCGCTTTTAGTGCTCTCATCATTGAGTGCTGCATACTCGCCGTCATATACAATCCGTACAGGAGGCTCTCTCCTCTCTTATGAGAAGGAAAGGTACTACTCCCTCGCCTCCTCGTTCGACCTTTCGCTCTTGTCATATAAATTCAAATGCGTCACCGTTTCTATTCCCATAAGCGTAACATATGTAACAAAGAGCACGGAGAAAAACGGGCTTCTCTCGCCGTCGTACTTCAGAAACGAAGCAGGTGTCGAAATTCAAATAGACAACAACAAAATCGGAGGAAGCCTCGGCTTCTATTACGGCTACGAAGATTACAGGGAGCAGTACGCTATCCTGACTTGTCTCGAAGGTCGGGCATCCTTTTTGTGGATTCTAGATAAATACATCACACTTTGTGTTCCATTCACCTACACCTACACTCCTGCGGGGAACGAATTCTCGCTGACGCTTGGGCTGAAAATCGGAGGTGAGGTATGGTAACAATTATTCTAATTCTGACTGTCCTACTCTTATTTCCGTCATGCTCTCCAGAGAGTGGGATGAATAATGAAATCTACCTCATTTCCGTTGCTGAAGATTTCACAGGTTATGGAGAAAGCGGTACCAGCAGTGTTCTCAAAACTGTAAACAACGACCAGGCTGCAATTGTTATGCAATTAAGTACATTCCGGGACAGTGGCAGTGTTCATATCTACGCATTCGCAGCACAGGACGGAAACAGGTATTTCTCAACGCATCCATCATACACTCCAGTGGATTCTGACGGAAATGAAGTCGATGCCTCCTCTTCATCATTCAAACGTTTTCTCTTCAACGCAAAAAGTGCAGAAAAAACAGGATGGACAATGAAAGATGTACTAGAGACTGTTGGAAGCTTAAATCCGGATGACAACGACATAGTTATCTTCACATACTCGGGTCACGGAGCGGAAAACGGAGCTCTCCTGACCAACCCCACGGGGAAAAACTACGAGTCGACAAATGTTACCGACATAAAAGAGAAATTTTCATCAATTCCGGGGCGTAAGGTCTTTATCCTCGACTCATGCTACTCAGCTCAGTTCATTTCACAGAACACCCTTGATAGTACCGAAACATTCAAAGGAAACGAGAATACATATACTGGAGAAGATAAAATAAACGCAATAAAAAACAGCACACTTAATAAAAAAAGCGATGACTGGGCTTCATTCTGGATTATGGCTGCAGCAGGTAAGGGCCAGAAGGCAAGTGACTCGTTGCACACAGGTGAGCCTTTCCAGAGCTGTTACGGGGCATTCAGCTATTATTTCTTATCTGCCATCGGTTACGATATGGACAATAATTCAAGTAAAAAAAGAAGCGGAGAGCTCACTTTTTATTCAATCTACTCGTATATACGCTCGGCATTCCCGTCATCCGAGATTTCAATCCAGACTCCGAGGGCCTCTCTCAAGAGACTTGATTTGAGAATAAGATAGAGCCTTATCTTTTGATATCACCCTTCTTGATTTTCTCTATCTCGTCCCTGAGTACCGCAGCCTTCTCGAACTCGAGTCCGTCGGCATACTCGCGCATCTGCCTCTCAAGGTCCTTTATATACTTCTTTCTGTCCTTCTCGATGAGAAGATTGTAGGACGAAGAGAGGATGCGGGCGTCACTCTTCGCCACTTCCTCGCTGTCCTTGAGTTCCCGCTCGAGTATATCATCAATCTCCTTCTTGATTGTAACGGGCGTTATATTGTGTATCCTGTTGTATTCCATCTGAGCAGAGCGTCTCTTCTCCGTCTCCTTTATTGCCTCGTCCATTGCCTCGGAATGCTTATCTGCATACATAATTACACGGCCGTCTGCATTTCTTGCGGCACGACCTATCGTCTGGATGAGAGATGTTGCAGAGCGCAGGAACCCTATCTTATCGGCATCGAGAATTGCGACTAGTGCAACTTCCGGGAGGTCGAGTCCCTCCCTCAGGAGGTTTATTCCAACAAGTACATCGTACTTACCCTTTCTGAGGTCCCTTAATATATCGACTCGTTCGATTGTGTCGACTTCGCTGTGGAGGTATCTGACCTTGAGGCCGAGAGACGAGAGATAGTCCGATAAATCCTCGCTCATCTTCTTCGTAAGCGTTGTAACAAGAACCCTTTCATTCTTTTCAACTGTCTTACGTATTTCTCCGTAAAGGTCCTCCATCTGGCCCTCCGTCGGTCTGACGCTTATCTCGGGGTCGAGGAGCCCGGTCGGCCTTATAATCTGCTCGACTATCTGTGTCGACTCCTCCTTTTCCCTCTCTCCGGGAGTTGCCGATACATATATGCGCTGTCCGACTTTTGCATCAAACTCCTCATATTTCATGGGGCGGTTATCGAGTGCGGAAGGAAGACGGAAGCCGTAGTCTACAAGATTTGTCTTCCTCGATCTGTCGCCCTCGTACATTGCACCGATCTGGGGAAGCGTTACATGACTCTCGTCAATGAAAGTTACAAAGTCATCGGGAAAATAGTCGAGGAGTACCGGAGGTCTCTCTCCCTCCTTACGACCCGTGAGAGGACGCGAATAGTTTTCAATTCCCGGGCAATACCCGATTTCCTTCAGCATCTCCATGTCATATTCGACACGGCTCTTTATTCTTTCGGCTTCAACGTACTTGCCGTTGGATGTGAAGTACTCGATTCTCTCATCCTTCTCCTTCTCGATACGGCCGATCGCAGCATCAATCTGGCTCTGCGGGAGTACAAACTGCTTTGCCGGGTACAGCGTCACAGAGTCCACGCTCTCCCTCTTTTCTCCGCTTACCGGGTCAAACCACACAATTGAGGCAATCGTATCCCAGTCAAGCGTAAGGCGGAACGCTGTCTCCAGATATGCCGGATATATCTCGATAACGTCCCCGCGTGACCTGAAATTCCCACGCTCGAGTACAACATCATTACGCTCATAAAGCATTCGTAGAAGCTGATCGAAGACCTTGTGCCTGTCGAAGTCATCACCGACCCGGAATGAATAGAGCATATCTCTGAGAGAAACAGGATTTCCCAGTCCGTATATGCATGACACTGTCGCAACGACTATGACATCCCTTCTCTCCATCAATGAAAATGATGCATGGAGCCTGAGCCTGTCTATCTCGTCATTAATATCGACTTCCTTCTCTATATATAAATCTTTCCCCGGAACATATGCTTCAGGCTGATAAAAATCGTAGGTCGAGACGAAATATGTTACCGCATTCTCGGGAAAGAAGTTTTTGAACTCCCTATACAGCTGTGCAGAAAGCGTCTTATTATGGCTGAGAACAAGAACCGGCTTCTGTATCTTCTCGATAAGCTTCGCCATCGTAAATGTCTTACCAGATCCTGTGACGCCCTTTAAGGTCTGTGCTGCATCGCCGTTGAGATAGCCCTCGTAGAGTTTATCGACAGCTTCCCCCTGATCCCCGGAAAGCTCGAATGGCGCATGTACACGAAACGGGCGTTCTACTCCCGTTATATAATCAGGTACCTTTATCTCAGAATCCACTGTGTATTTTCCTCTGTCTGATTGACAAGCTCTATCCCCTCGAGAACCTTTTCCTGTCCGTTTCGTATTACTGTGACATCAACCTTGTCACCTGCCTTCGTTGAGAAGAGGAAGGCAAAATAGTCGGAGTAGCCGGTAATCGGAGTGTCATTGATTTTAACTATGACATCGCCTCCGAGATAGATTATGCTCTGGCCGTACTGTGCCTTCTCGCTGCCTCCCTTCATGCCGCCTTTATCGGCCTTGCCGGCAGGAACAACCTGGCTGACGAGTATCCCCTCGTCCACTACAAGTTTCGAGTAGGAGACAATCTGGGCGTTGAGCTCTACTGTCAATATATCCATCCATCCCCTTGTAACCTTACCGTCCTTTATAAGCGACGACGCGATATCAGAAACGGTTTCGACGGGAAGGGCGAATGAAATACCCTCTGCACTTCCACTTGTCGAGTATATCGAGGAAATAAGGCCAATCATCTCACCCGAGGATGACAAGAGCGGGCCGCCGGAGTTTCCGGGGTTTACTAGTGCATTGGTCTGAATCATATTTGGAATTACAGAAGATGAGGATGAAGTACTGACCATCCTCTCCAGTCCCGAAATCATACCGTCAGTGAAAGACCACGAGTAGCCGTATGGATTACCGATTGTGTATATCGTCTGCCCGACTGAAAGGTTATCGGACGAGCCGAACTCTATTGGAGTTAATCCTGTCCTATTAACCTTTAGAACTGCAATATCTGTCAAGGAATCCGTCCCGACAACTGTCGCCTCTTCACTTGTATTATCAGAGAAAACAACGGTGAATGATGTGCTTGTGCCGACAACATGCTTGTTTGTGACAATATAGCCGTCACTCGAAATTATTACCCCGCTTCCCTGACCGGAGTCACTCAGCGATGAATATGCGTTAATCTCAACAACACTGTCACGGCACTTATTATATACGGCAATGCTTCTTGCTTCTTCAGAGGTATAATTCCAAGAGCCGTTATCTGCATCATAAAGCGAAATAAGCTCGGCGCCGTAGTAAATCTGGTCAACAGGAATACCGGCCATCTCGAAGAGTGCCTTCTCGCCCTTTGTGTTGACAACCTTCTCCATAGCTTTTCTTAAAGCCTCCTCCTCTGTCTCAAGGGTGAGGTGACGTGTCCAGATATATAGACCCGTAATTATTGCAATTGCCGAAAGAGCAACAACTATGACTGTAAGAATTTCAGAGAAAGAAAAACGCTTCATGTGTTAAGGATAATCAACACACCATTCTTTGAACAGTGAAAAGAAAGAAAACACACATATAAGACAACATAAGAGTGTATTGAACAGGACTCAGAGCTTTTAGCATCATCGGAAAAGAACCAACTATAATGATTAGTTTTATTCCTTTTTAGGAATTTAGTTTTTCTTTTTTATTACATAAGAAAAGAGGCCAACCATTTTCATATCGCCCTCTTATGTTATTTATTCACCGCTTATCCAACGTTTTCACAGTTTTTAATACACACTTATTCAACGCTTTATTCAACGCTTATACAACGTTTTATTCACCGCACGCACAAACTTCCCGTTTTATACCTCACATTTTCATCCTTCAAAACCCTGCAAAATGCATATAACATACTTAACATTCAGGCACTGCATCTTATTCTTGTGTGTGCTAAAATCTAGCTATGGATGAAATATCACGCGCTAATTCAATGGCATGGGACAAGGAAGAAGAGACGCTCTCATGGTGGTCAAAGATTGTAGATGAGACTCTTATAGCTGAGGCTAGAAAGGGAAATCTCGAGCTCAGAATTACAACAGAGCGCACGGTTCCCGAGTCGTGGAGTAAAAGGCTCAAAGACAGGAAGGTCCTTGTCCTCTGTGGCGGGGGCGGCCAGCAGACTCCCCTCATTGCTGCTTACGGGGCTGACGTAACGAGCATAGATATCTCAGAGCGACAGATAGAAAAGGACAGGGAGGCACTCTCACTCTATTCGCTTGAAGCAAAGACAATAGTCGGTGATGTACTTGCACTTCCATTCGAGGACGAAAGCTTTGAAGCCATCGTCAACCCAATCTCCCTCAACTTCGTCTCAGATTTAAATAAGGCATACTCCGAGATTGACAGAGTCTTGAAGAAGGGTGGCGTTTTCATGATGGGGATTGCGAACCCCGTCCTATATATATTTGACGAGAAGAAGATGGAGAAGAAACTCAAGGTAAAGTATACCCTTCCCTTCTCCGCTGATAAGTCGCTGTCTGAAAAGGAATACAAGAAAAGAATAGAGAGGAGCGACACGATAGAGTTTTCACATACTCTCGAAAGCATAATCACACCCCTTTTAAGAAGAGGATTCGTTATCGAGGACTTCTTCACCGACCGCGCACTATCCGAGCCGACGGACAGCTTTATAAGAGATGCGTTTCTCTCATTTTTATTTGTCAAACGAGGAT